>NZ_JAMYTH010000008.1:0-215205 GCF_040322415.1 Mesorhizobium sp. M0152 | reverse complement strand
CCTACGCTCTTACCTGAGTACTTATTTTATCTTGTACGCCAGTAGGATATTAGTTCAGACCTTCAGTACTACTGCCGTACTGCAGTACTGACCTACTGCCCTACTACCCTACTGCCCTACTACCCTACTGCCCTACCCCACAACTTATCCCGTCCCACCCCGCTCCACATGAACCTGATCTACGCCGCACTGGCCTTCCTGATGGCGCTTGTCTTCGGCCTTGTCGGCGTGACGCGCGTCGGCTCATGGCGGATCGAGCGGCGCAATCCCTCGATCGGTGAATTTGCCGACATCGGCGGCGCTCATATCCACTATGTTCATGTGCCGGCGCCCGCCGGTGCCGACCTGCCGCCGATCGTCTTCATCCACGGCGCCAGCGCCAACCTCAGGGACCAGATGCTACCGCTGCGGCCGCTGCTCGAAGGCCGCGCCGAAATGCTGTTCTTCGACCGGCCAGGCTTCGGCTGGTCGGGCCGCGGCTCCGGCAACAACGAGGATCCCTCGGCCCAGGCGAACACCCTCGCCGTGCTGATGGACGGTCTGGGCATCCGAAAGGCGATCATCGTCGGTCATTCCTTTGGCGGCGTGGTGACATCGGCTTTCGGCCGCGAGCATCCCGACAAGACGCTTGGTCTGGTCTTCCTGGCACCGGCGACCCATCCCTGGCCGGGTGGCGCAACCTCCTGGTACTACGATCTGACCACAATTCCGGTGATCGGCCGGCTGTTCTCCGAAACGCTTGCCTATCCTGCCGGAATGCTGCGGATGGCCGACGCCACGACCTGCGTGTTCTCACCCAACAAGGTGCCGGAGACCTATCTCGCCAATGCCTCGATCCCGTTGGTGCTGCGGCCATCGGCCTTTCGCGCCAACGCCAACGATGTCGCCGGGCTCTATCGCTATACACTCGGCGCGGCGCCCCACTATGCAGACATCCAGGCGCCGGCCGTGATCATTTCGGGCGATCGCGACAAGGTCGTCTATGCGAAGATCCACTCCGTCGGTCTCCAGCGCGACATACCCGGCGCCCAACTCGTCTGGGTGCATAATCTCGGCCACAAACCGGACTGGATTGCCCCCGATCTCGTCGTCGGCGCCATCGAGAAGGTCTCCGGCAGGGATGTCGACCTGCTGGCGATGGCCAAAAGCGTCGAAGCCCGGATCGCGGGCGATCTGTATGGCGTCGGCAAATGCGCCGATCTCAAGGAGCCGGAAGCAGAGCTTGCACCGACCTGACACGTGTCATCCGAGAGTCATCGCAAGACGCCATTGATGGGCACCGCATCTTCTTCGGTCACGGCGCATGCGCCGTTCTCGCCGGCACCTTTCTCGACCATTCTCCTCTGGAAGGATCTTACGCAGAACGGATCATCCCAGGCGGGGCTTTGCCGGAAACCATATCGACGCTTCCCATGACATTCTCGCCGAGTGAATCATGGCGCAAATGGCATCTCACGCTTGTGATGGGTCTTCTCGTACGTCCGGCAGATGATATCGAAGGCTTCCTGGCGTACCGGCTCGCCATGCAGGAAGGCGTCGATCTCAGCATAGGTGACGCCATGGGAGGCTTCGTCGGGCTTGCCCGGTGCCAGGTCCTCAAGGTCGGCGGTGGGGATTTTTTCCACCAGGAACTCCGGCGCGCCGAAGTGCCGGGCGATGGCCCGGACCTGGTTCTTCACCAGCCCGCTCAACGGCGCCAGGTCGCAGGCGCCGTCCCCGAACTTGGTGAAGAAACCCATTACCGCTTCCGCCGCGTGGTCGGTGCCGATCACCAGGCCATGGGCCGCCCCGGCGATGGTGTATTGCGCGACCATGCGCATGCGCGCCTTGGTATTGCCGAGGACGAAGTCCCGCGACAGCGCGGCCTTGCCTTCGAACGCCGCGACTTCCCCGGCCAGGGATTTGACCGCCGGGCCGATGTTCACCGTGTGGCGCTCGTCGGGGGCGATAAAGTCCACCGAAGCCTGAGCTTCGTGTTCGTCGAACTGGGTTTCGTACGGCAGGCGCACCGCAATAAAGCGATAGTCCAGGTTGCCGGCGCGTTCGCGCAGCTCACGCATGGCGCGCTGGGCCAGCAGGCCGGCGGTCAGCGAGTCGACGCCGCCACTGATGCCCAGCACCAGGGTCTTGAGCCCGGAGTTCAGCAGGCAATCCTGGACAAAGGAGATCCGCCGCGTCACTTCGGCTTCGAGGGCGGCCTGGTCGGCGAACGGTGGCTGGACCTTGAGCTGTTCAGCAATCTGGCGCTGTACGGCTTGCATGATTCACTCCTTGCGGGATGGGGGCTTGAACGGGTTGATGGGTACGGCCTGGCGAGGCTCTAACGGTGACCTGGAAGACCTGGCGCAGGTAGGCCACGACGTTCGGATCCTTGCACTGGGCCTTGCCCGCTCGTCGGAGATCTTCGCCACGGGCTGGCCGTTGCGGTCATTTTAAGCACGATGCTCATCGGTTCCATCCCCACGATGTCGCAGTGAAGTTGGTGCCGATGCCGAAGCTGATATTGATCCGACCGCGGCGCGCGGAACATCCCAGGTGGGCCTCCCACAGCGCCGCCGGGCACTGCGCAATCGAGAAAGTCGATTTCGACCTGCTCGACGCAGCCGAATTGAATTGACGAAAGATACTGGGCCCGGACCAGCACCTCCATTACCCATTCCTCGTATGCGCCGCTTTCTGCGGCGCATAGACCATGCCGATGCCGCGGCAAGGGCGCTCAGGAAACACTTCAAGACACGGCTAGACCGTTTCACCGTTTCATGGAAACGGCGAACCGCTCTAACTCTTTGTTTTGAATGCGATTCCCAAGAGAAAGCGCTATGCGCTTTCCCGGGAAAACCGCTCACGCTCTTCCTGGAATTGCTCTAGCGGCCGGCCGCTTCCGATCCGACATAGGCGATGCGCAGCATGTTGGTAGAACCCGGCGTCCTCAGCGGCACGCCGGCGGTGATGATGACGCGGTCTCCCGGCTTGCCGAATTCTTCTTCCAGTGCGATGCGGCAGGCGCGATCGACCATGTCGTCGAGATCGGTGGCGTCGGGCGAGACGACGCAATGCGTGCCCCACAGCAGCGACAGCCGCCGCGCGGTGTTGACGATCGGCGACAAAGCCACGATCGGCACCTGTGGCCGCTCGCGGGCGGCGCGTAGCCCAGTGGTGCCGGACGCCGTGTAGGTGATGATCGCGGCCAATTTCAGTGTCTCGGCGATCTCGCGCGCGGCCAGCGAAATGGCGTCGGCGCCGGTCGCTTCCGGCTCGGAGCGCTGCGCGTTGATGATGCCGGCGTAGGTGGGATCGGTTTCGACCTTGGTGGCGATGCGGTTCATCATCGCCACCGCTTCGACGGGATAGGCGCCCGCCGCCGATTCGGCCGACAGCATGATGGCGTCGGCGCCCTCGAAAACGGCGATCGAAACGTCGGACACTTCGGCGCGTGTCGGCACCGGTGCGGTGATCATCGATTCCAGCATCTGTGTTGCAATCACGACCGGCTTGCCGGCACGGCGCGCGGCGCGCGTGATCTGCTTCTGGATGCCGGGCACGGCCTCGAGCGGCATCTCGACGCCGAGATCGCCGCGCGCGACCATCAGCGCGTCCGACAGTTCGATGATCTCGGCCAGCCGGGCGACTGCCTGCGGCTTTTCGATCTTGGCCATGATCAGCGCCCGGCCGCGCGCGATCTTGCGTGCTTCCGCCAAATCCTCCGGCCGCTGCACGAAGGACAGCGCCACCCAGTCGACGCCCGTGGACAACACGGCGTCGAGGTCCTTGCGGTCCTTCTCGGTCAGCGCGCCGACCGGCAGATCGGTGTCGGGCAGGCTGACGCCCTTCTTGTCGGAAATCGTGGTGCCGGCGACGACCGTGCAGACGATCGCCTTGCCGTTGCTCTTCACGGCCTTCAACTCGAGCTTGCCGTCGTCGATCAGCAGGCGATGCCCGGCCTCGACCGAGCTCAGGATTTCGGGATGCGGCAGATAGACCCTGGTCGAGGTGCCGGGCTCGGGATTGTCGTCGAGCGTGAAAGTCTGGCCGACGGTCAGCACTTCCTTTCCATTGGCGAACTTGCCGACGCGCAGCTTGGGGCCTTGCAGGTCGGCCAGGATGCCGATCGGCCGCTCGACCGCTTCCTCGACCGCGCGGATGCGTGCGACCAGCGTGCGCATCAGCTCATGATCGGTGTGGCTCATGTTGATGCGGAACACATCGGCGCCCGCTTCGAACAACTTCTTCAGCATTTCCTCCGAGGAGGAGGCCGGACCGATGGTGGCTAGGATCTTGACCTTGCGGCTACGTCTCATTGACTGTTTGTTCCCGGGGCGGCTGGAGCGCCTCCCGTTGCGGGCTCATCGGTCAGCTGGACCATCCAGCTTGCCTGCTCGCCCGTGTCATATTCCTGGAATCCGGCGCGCTGAAAGCCCCGGGCGACGCAATCGGTTACGCCGGCGATCTTGAACTCTTTTTCAGCCACGCACATGTTGATCGGGCCGTCCCAGCGTCCACCGCGCTCGGCGTCTTCTGCATAAAGATAGTAAAACCTTGATGACAGCGGCCCTTCGATCAAAGTCTTGCAGCTCGATCCTTCTATGTGCCACCAGCCTTCGGTGATCCAGCCGGCCTTGGCGCGATAGCCTATACCGACGCCGACAAGGTTTTGCGTGGCATTGCAGACGCGGAAATCCGCGCGCGCGGGCGAGGCCGCGACCATCGCGGACAGCCCCGTGGCGAGCGTCAGGAGCGGCATGGCGAAGGCAAAGCGCACGCGCCGCCCGCCGGCGAAACTCATCCTGAAACCCCTCAAGAACCACATCAGCATCTCTCTGCGCCCCTTTTCGGAAAAGTCCGGGCGCATGTCAACGCGCCGTTTTGTCCAATTCCAATCGATTTAGAAAGGCAACGGCGCACAATTCGCCGGCTGCTTCCAGATTTCCGCAGAAACCTTGGCCAAACAACGGCATTGCGCAAGCGTCGTCTTCGTGGAATGACGATAGCATCCTCCCCGGAAGCCAGCGAACAGACCATTTCCCGCCGATGACCCGATCCACAGTTTTCGCGCCTTTGGACATTGTCGAGGGCGACCGCAAGCGAGGCATCGTGCTGCTGGCCGACCATGCCCGCCGCGACCTGCCGGAGGACTATGGCAGCCTCGGTCTGCCCTTGGCGGAGTTCGACCGCCATATCGCCTACGACATTGGTGTCGAGGCGGTGACGCGCGAACTCGCCGCCTCGCTTGACGTACCTGCGGTGCTCGCCAATTTTTCGCGGCTGCTGATCGATCCCAATCGCGGCGAGGACGATCCGACCCTCATCCGCCAGCTCTATGACGGCACCGTGGTGCCGGGAAACTACCCTCTCGCGCCGGAGGAGCGCGAAAGACGGCTCGATCGCTTCTACCGGCCTTATCACGACGCCGTCGGCGCCATGATAGCCTCGGTCGCGCAGGCCACAGGGCAAGCGCCATTCATCCTCTCCGTGCACTCCTTCACCCCGACCATGCAGGGGATCAAGCGTCCGTGGCATGTCGGCATCTTGTGGGACCGCGACGACCGGGTAGCCCGGCCGCTGATCGACATGCTCGCCGCCGACAAGAGCCTCGTCGTCGGCGACAATGAACCCTATGACGGCGCGCTGCGCGGCGACACCATGTTCAGGCACGCCATCGTCAACGGCTACCCCCACGCGCTGGTCGAGATCCGCCAGGACCTGATATCAGACCAGAAGGGCATCCTTGCGTGGGCCGAGCGGCTGGCACCGATCGTTGACGCGATCGATCGCCGTGCCGATATACACACGGTGAAGCAATTCGGCTCGCGCACCGGGCCGGTATGAGGAGGTTTCGATGACCGAACTCAGTAACGAGCAGAAGCGCGACTTCGAGGCCGCCGCCTTCCGCCGGCTGCTGGCGCACCTGCGCGAACGCAGCGACGTGCAGAACATCGACCTGATGAATCTCGCCGGCTTCTGCCGCAACTGCCTGTCGAACTGGTATCGCGACGCAGCCAACGCCGAAGGCATCGATCTCTCCAAGGACCAGTCGCGGGAGATCGTCTACGGCATGCCCTATGCCGAATGGCAGGTGCTCAACCAGACCGAAGCCTCCGACGCCAAGAAAGCCGAATTCGAGGCAAGGCGGCCCAGGGATCATTAGAGATAGGAGAGCGGCCCCCAGCCACGGTATCTGCGATCGGCGAGGCTTCTCCGACTTCGTCATCCTGGGGTGGAGCAGTCGCGAAGCGACGTCGCGGAAACCCTAGGATCCATGCCGCGACGGTTTCCGAGAGCACAGCGGCTCAGAATGAAGGGCGCACTCACCGGAGCTAATTTTGCACCGTAGCATCGCTCAGAAGTCGCGGCAGGATCCTCGGGTCTGTGCCGCGTCGCTATGACGAAGGGGGAAGCGTTTCCGTTAATCTCCAACGTAGTAAGTCCGCCAAGAACGATGCCGGGCCTATTTCGGCTTTGGTCCAAGCATTTCCCTGCGAGCAACGCTTGACTGGAAATTGAATCGATCTAATTTGCCGCGCAAAGCCATTTTCTGACCGGATTCGCCCGATGAATGCGCAAAACGCCATGCAGACTGCCATTCGCGGACGATGGGCCGTGGCCGCCATTTTCCTTGCCAATGGCTTTCTGACCGGCAGCTGGGCGCCACAGATTCCGGTGTTCCTGACCCGGCTGGACATTTCGAAATTCACGCTCGGCCTGCTGATTCTTTTGTTCGGCGCCGGCGCCGTCGCCGCCATGACCTGGTGCGGCCACCTGATCTCCAGGCATGGCTCGCGCACAGTGCTGCGCTGGTTCGGTCTTTGCGGCAGCCTTGGCTTGCTGGTGGTGGCATTGGCGCCCAACGTTCCGCTGGCCGCCATCGCCATGTTCGTCTTCGGCGGCTCGATCGGCGGCATGGATGTCGCCATGAATGCCAATGCGGTGGTGGTTGAACGGCGGCTCTCCCGCGCCATCATGTCGTCCTCGCATGGTTTCTGGAGCCTTGGCGGTTTCTTCGGCGGCGCGCTTGGCGGCTTCGCCATTCAGAATTACGGCCACCTCGCCCACGCTGCGGTGGTAACGGCGCTTGCCTTCGCGGTGATCGCGGCGGCGGTCCGCCACCTGATCGCCGAGGCGAGGCCGCAAGCAGCCGAGCATCATAAATTCACGCTGCCGGCCAACCCGCTGGTCTACCTCGTCGGCCTGATGGCGCTGCTGACGATGATCTCGGAAGGCGCGGTGCTCGACTGGGCAGCCCTGTATCTGCGGCAGGAACTCGGTGCCGATCTTGCCATTGCCGGTCTTGCCTATGCTGCCTTTTCCGGTGTCATGGCGGTCATGCGCTTCTTCGGCGACGGCGTGCGCAACCGCCTCGGCGCGGTCACGACGCTGCGCGGCTCGGCGATCGTCGCCGCCGCCGGCATGCTGGTCGCCGGCCTGTCGCCCTCGCCCTGGCTTGCCATCGCCGCTTTTGCCCTTTGCGGCTTCGGCATTGCCAACATGGTGCCGATCATCTTTTCAGCTGGCGGCAACCAGGAAGGCATGTCGTCGGGAACCGGCATGAGCGTCGTCACCACCATGGGCTACTCCGGTATCCTCGTAGCGCCGTCGGCGATCGGCTTCGTTGCCGAGCATTCCAGCTTCGGCCCGATCTTCATTGCGATGTCAGGCCTACTGATCGTTGTTCTGCTGATGGCCGGACTTGCTCACCGCGCCGAATTCGCCCCTGACGCAGCACCCGCCGAATAGCGCTTCAGCTCCTCGTGGAGAAAATCCGCCACGCGGCGGATGCGCACACTGGTGCGCACGTCGCGGTGCATGGCCAGCCACACCGGCAGATCGGGCAGTGGAAAGCCAGGCAGCACCTTTTCCACCAGCGGGTCGCGGTCGGCCAGCGGCTCCTGGCCGAGACCAATACCGTTTCCCGCCCGCACCGCTTCCCACAGGACGATCTGGTTATCCGCCCTGAAGCGGAAACTGCCACGGGTGACGGGAATGCCATGCTGGACAAAGGCACGAAGCATTTCGTCGCTGCGGTCGAAGCCGACCAGCGCGTGCCCGGCAAGATCGGCGGGCTCGCCGGGACGACCACGCCTGTCGAGATAGGATTTGGCTGCACAGGCGCAGAGCGGGATATCGCAGACCTTGCGCGCCACCAGCTCGTTTTGCGCCGGCTTGACCATGCGGATGGCGATGTCGGCATCGCGGCGTAGCAGGTTCTCGACTTGGTTCGAGGCGACGATCTCGACCTCGATCCCCGGTTCCTCCACGCCGAGCCGTGCCATCATCTCCGGCAGCACATAAGCCGCCACCACCTCGCTGGCGGCAATGCGCACCGTGCCCTCGATCGCCTCGACCGAGCCCAGCGCCAGCAGCGAAAAAGCGCTCGCCTGCTCGCTTACCGCCTTGCCGCGCTCGAACAGCGTGCCGCCGGCTTCCGTCAGTTCATAGCCACGCCGCCCACGCCGGAATAGCGTGACCCCGAGCGCCTGTTCGAGCTCGCCGATGTGACGGCCAAGGGTCGGCTGGCTTGCCGAGAGCTTTCGCGCCGCAGCCGAAAGGCTGCCGGTTTCCGCCACGGTGACGAAGCTCTTGATCAGGTTCCAGTCGATTTCATCCATTCATTTCTGAATATCAGGACTCCATTCACAGTCAATTTCCATTCGCATATGAGGTGATCATATTCGGACTGCAAATCCCAACCCAGGAGTACTTCCAATGACCAAGATCGCAATTCTCGGTGCCAATGGCCGGCTGGGCCGCGTGGTCGCCAAGGCCTTCATCGACGCCGGCTACGATGTCCGCACCATCACCCGCAGCGGCAAGGTGCCTGACGAACTCAAGGGCGCCACGGGCGTTGCCGGCGACGCCCTCGACCGCGAAGCCCTCATCCGCGCCACGCAAGGCGTCGATCTCATCTTCAACGGCCTTAGCCCGATCTACACGGACTGGGGCAAATGCCTGCCGATGGCCGAGAATGTGATGGCCGCCTGCCATGCGAACGGTGCGCTGCATCTCTTTCCCGGCACCGTCTACAATTACGGCTCGCCGATGCCGGCGGTGATCACCGAAGACACGCCCTTCTATCCGACAACGGAAAAAGGCCGCATCCGTGTCGCCATGGAAGATCTGTTTCGTCGCGAAGCCGCGGCCGGGCGTGTCCGCACCGTACTCTTGCGGGCCGGCGACTTCTTCGGCGGCACCGGCAGCGGATCATGGTTCGATCTGGTCGTCGCCGCCAAGATGAACAAGGGCACCTACACCGCGCCCGGTCCGGTCGATCTGGTGCACGAATGGGCCTATCTGCCGGACTTCGCCAAGGCCTTTGTTGGCCTGGCGAAAAACCTCGACAAGCTCGACGCCTATGAATCCCTGAACTTCCCGGGCCATGCAGTCACCGATCTGCAGATCAAGGCGGCTTCCGAGAAAGCGCTCGGCCGCGCGCTCAAAATGACCTTGATGCCTTGGTGGGTGCTGCGTGCCGGCAGCCCGTTCGTGGCGATGTGGCGCGAGATCGTCTCGATGTCCTATCTGCGCTTCGAACCGCACCAACTGGCCTCGGCAAGGCTGGAAGGCATCATCGGCCCAGTCCCGCATACGCCGCTCGATCAGGCGGTCGCCGAGGCTCTCGAAGATATCGGTATCCGCACAGTGGATGTTGACGTAAACGGCGTTTCGAGAGTTGCCTGAGACGCACGGCGACGGGCGCAACGGCGAAATGCCCGCTACACCCGTCCTGCGGGCGGCTCAGAGCCGGCCCATCAGCAGCAGCACCAGGACCACCACCAGCACCACGCCGACAATGCCCGATGGTCCGTAACCCCAGGAGCGCGAATGCGGCCAGGCCGGCACCGCGCCTATGAGGACCAGGATCAGGACGATAATGACAATGGTGCTGATCGGCATCAGAAATTCCCCGCTCTGCGTTTGCTACGGAGCAATGCCCTGCATTGCTCCGTAGCAATGCTTTGCATCGGCTCTCTGGAGAACAATGCAAAAGGCCGCCCGATTGTTCCGGGCGGCCTTTGTCTGTGAGATCGGGAACCCTGTCTATTCGGCTGCTTTGGGGAAAGCGATCGCCGGTTCCGCTCCGGCATCCGCCGCCGGCGCATCCGGCGAGATCTCGTCCTTGCCGCGCCGCAGCAGGCGGCTGAACCAGCCGCGCCGGGCGCCGGGCTTGACCTTGGCGCGGGTGAATACCATGAGCATCGACGGCGTCACCACCAGCGTGAGGATGGTGGCGAAAGACAGGCCGAAGACGATTGCCGAGGACAGCGAAATCCACCATTGCGTCGACGGCGCGTTGATCGTCGTCTCATGATGGAATATTTCGAGCCCAAGGCCGAAGGCGATCGGCAGCACGCCGAGGATCGCCGAGACGGCCGTCAGCACCACCGGGCGCGCGCGCTCGCGACAGGTCTGCAGCACGGCTTCCATCTTGTCCCAACCCTCTTCGCGCAACCGGTCGTAAGTATCGATCAGCACGATGTTGTTGTTCACCACCACGCCGGCCAGCGCGATGACGCCGATACCCGACATGACGATGCCGAAGGCCTCGCCTGTCAAAAGCAATCCCAGGAACACGCCGATCGTCGCCATGACCACGCAGGACAACACCAGCCACACGCTGGTGAACTTGTTGAACTGCGCCAGCAGCACCAGGAAGA
Organism: Mesorhizobium sp. M0152; assembly: GCF_040322415.1. Taxonomy (NCBI): domain Bacteria; kingdom Pseudomonadati; phylum Pseudomonadota; class Alphaproteobacteria; order Hyphomicrobiales; family Phyllobacteriaceae; genus Mesorhizobium; species Mesorhizobium sp. M0152. The sequence continues at coordinate 204,556 of NZ_JAMYTH010000008.1, read as the reverse complement.
TCAGGAAGAGTGCGGCGCCAAAGGCCTTGCTGAGGAAGGCGCTGGCTTCCGCGCTGTCCTCGTTGGAGCCGGCAAGCTTCCATCGGATGCCGCTGCCGAGGTCCATCTCGGAGACGGCCTTGGTGACCTGTTCCTGTACGGCGGCAACTTGCGCACCGGCGGCGACGTTGGCCTGGATCACCACGGTGCGTGCGCCGTCGATGCGGTTGAGGATGCCGACAGTCGGCTCGGGCTTGCGCACGACGAAGTTCGAGATCGGCACCGACCCTTGCGAGGTCTGCACCCTGAGCTCGTCGAGCGTCGACAGCGTGCGCCGGTCTTCCGGCAGCCGCAGACGGATATCGACCGCGTCGTCGGCCCCGGCCGGCCGGTATTCCGAGAGCTTCAGCCCATTGGTCACCAGTTGCACCACGGTTCCGACCGAAGTCGGGCTGATGCCGTATTGCGCCGCCTTGGCGCGGTCGACCTCGAGCGCCCAGTCGACGCCGGGCGGAGGCAGGCCATCCGATATGTCGATGACGCTGGGCACCTTGGCGATCCGCGCCGCCACGGCCCGTGCCTTGTCGTCGAGCCCCTTGGGATCCGCGGCCGAAAGCCTGATCTGGATCGGCTTGCCGGTCGGCGGACCGGCCTCCGGCACGCGCACCTCGACATCGACGCCGGGAATGCCAGCCATGACGGTGCGCAGGTCACTGAGGATCTGGTTGGCCGATTTGCGCTCGCGCCAGTCGACGAACTCGTACTGGATCACGCCGACGACGTCTTCGGGGATGTCCTGGCCGCCGCCTTGCGTCTTGCCGACACGGGTATAGACCGACTTCACGCCCGGCCAGCCGAGCAATCTGTTTTCGGCGATCCTGGTTGCCGTGTCCATTTCGGCCAGCGAAAGGTTGCCGCGCGCATGCACATAGAGCAGGCCGTAGTCCGGCTCGACGCTGGGGAAGAACTCGACGCCGGCGCCATATTTCGAATAGGCAAAACCGACACCGAACAGCAGCGCGACAGTCAGCACCAGCACGGTGACGGGGAAGCGCACCGCCTGCTTGACCACCGCCATGTACCAGCCGTCGCGATTGTCATCCTCGTGGTGCTGTGGCGCCTTGGCGAAGATCGCCCCCAGTGTCGGCGCGAACACCAGCGCGTAGAGCATCGAGGCCGACAGCGTGACGATCAGCGTGATCGGCATGTACTTCATGAAATCGCCGATGATGCCCGGCCAGAACAGCAGCGGCGAGAAGGCGGCGATGCGCGTCATCGTCGCCGCGATGACCGGGCCGGCCATGCGCTTGGCGGCAAGCGCGAAGGCCTCTTCCTTCGGCATGCCTTCGCTCATGCGCCGTTCCGCGAATTCGGTGACGATGATGGCGTCGTCCACCAGCATGCCGACGGCCAGGATGAGGCTGAACAGCACGATCATGTTGATCGTGTAGCCCATCATCGCCAGCAACAGGATGCCGATCAGGAAGGATGACGGGATGGCGAGGCCGATGAGCAGCGAGGCGCGCCCCGACAGTGCGTAGAGAATGACGATGAACACCAGGATCACGGCGATCATGACGTGGTTCTGCAAGTCGCCCAGCAGCTGGTTGACGAAGACCGACTTGTCCTGCGTGTAGGTGACGTGCATGCCTTCGGGCATGGTCTTGATGAAGGTGTCGGACACCTCCCTGACATGGTTCAGCGTGTCGATCAGATTGGCGCCGATGCGCTTCTTCACCTCGATGGCGATAGCCGGCTTGCCGTCGAGGCGGGTCACCGTCTCGGCGTCCTTGAAGGTCGAGCGGATGGTGGCGATATCCTTGGCCTGCACCACGGCAGTGGGCGTGGCGACGACCGGCAGGCTGGCGACATCCTCCGGCGTTTCGATCAACGAGGGCACCTTGACCGCATATTTGCCTTCGGAGCCTTCGAGGTTGCCGGCAGCGACCAGGCTGTTCCAGGCGCCGACACCCTGCATCATCTGATCGAGCTGCAGCCCATAGGACGACAGCTTCACCGGGTCGATGACCACTTCGACCAGATCGTCGCGCGCGCCCTGGAGCGAGCCTTCCAGCACGCCCGGCACTTCCTCGATGCGGTCGCGCAACTCGCGCGCCGCCGCCGTCAGCACACGCTCCGGCACATCGCCCGAAAGCGTCACGACGAGAACGGGAAACTCAGAGACGTTGACTTCCGTGACGGTCGGTTCCTCGGCCGCCTGCGGCAGGTCGGCCTTGCCGTCCTGCACTTTACTGCGCGTGTCCTGCAGCGCCGTCGCCAGATTGGTCTGCGGCTGGAACTCGACGAGCACATAGCCGCCGCCTTGGAAAGCGGCCGAGCGCATTTCCTTGAGGCCCTTCAGGCTCTTCAGCTTGGTTTCCATTGGCCTGAGCAGGAGGCGTTCCGAATCCTCCGGCGAGATGCCCTGATAGATCAGGCTGACATACATCATCGGGATCGGAACATCGGGTTCCGCTTCCTTCGGTGTCGACTGATAGGCGACCCAGCCCGCCGCCAGCAGGAAGAGCAGGGCGGATATTGTGAGGCGGGCGTTGTGGATTGCGAGTCTGACGATATCCATGACTTATGCCTGCTGTTGCTTTCGGGAGTGGCGAACGAACCGCCGTCGCCAGGGCAAGGCCCAGCGCCGGTGCCGCTGCCTACTGCGTGCCGGCGGTGGCTTCGCCGATCAGTTTGTTGATAGTCGCCTGGTCGGCCTCGACCGGCTTGACCGAATCGCCTTCCTTCACCAGTTCCTGGCCGGCGACGATGATGCGCGCGTCATCCGGAATGCCGCCGAGCACCAGGCCGTTCGGCGTGTCGTCCACCAGGTCGATCGGGAAGAACGCCACCTTGTCGTCCTTGCCGACGGCGCGGATGCCGAGATCGCCCTTGTCGCCCAGCGTCACCACCGAGCGCGGCAGCAAGATCGCGTCGGCCGGCTCGGCACTGAGCGTGATTTCGGCCGTCATGCCGGCAGGAATGCTGCCATCCGCATTGGGTATCGCCACTTCGACGCGGAAGGTGCGGGTCTGCGACGAGGCATCACGGCTGATATAGCGCACCGTGCCGGTGACCTTCTGGTCGTTGACCAGGCGCACATTGGCTTCGTCGCCGATCTTGATGTAGCGCAGATCGCGCTCGCTGATCTCGCCGCGCGCGATCACCGGGTCGAGCTTGAGGATGGTCGCCACTTCGCCGCCCTGCATCACCGAGCTGCCGAGTTCCACCGCCACCCGGTCGATGACGCCATCGAACGGCGCCTTCACCTCGTTGCGGTCGAGCTCCGCCTGCGCCGTCTCCAGCATCGACTGCGCCGCCGTCAGGTTCGAGCGCGCGGTGTCGAGCTGCAGCTTGGGAAGATTGCCCGTCTTCATAAGCCGCAGCGCCGCGTCCAGCTCGGCCTGGCGCTGCGCCACGAGCTGCTTGGCGTTGTCGACCATCGAGATCTTTTCCTCGGCGGCGAGCATCAGCACCAGGTCGCCGGTCTTGACGTGCTGGCCCTGCTTGACCGGCAGCTTGTCGATGACGCCCGCGACACGCGTCGCCAGCACCGCGCGCTTGTCGGCCTCGGTCAGGCCGGAAATGCGGATGGCGCGCGCATATGTCTTGCGCGGCGGCGTCACCACCGCGACGGTGCGCAACGGCGCCTTTGGTTCGGCCTCGGCCGCCTTCGGCTTGCCGGCCTCCTGCTCCTTCGCGGCCTCTCCTGCCTTCTTGTTGTCGACAGCGGCGCTGCCGACCGACGAGAACTCGCCCGTCACCATCCAGGCCGCGAAACCAATAAGCACAACAATGGCTGCAAGCTTGTGAAACCTGATTCTCGGCATCGTCGTTGTTTTCCATTGCGGGTTCGGCACCGCGTCTTGATAACGCGGGCGCGTCGCCGATATGGGTGCGCGCCGGGCCGTGTTCAATTTGCCGTGATCGGCGAGCGAGCTTCTACCTCAAAGTTGCGGCGCAATATAGTCAGAAAAGTTGCGGGACCATTACATGGCCGGACAAGATGCGCCCGCCGAGTTCAAGTTTCCCGATCAGCTGACAGGCCGCTCCTCTCAACCCGGCATCGCTCGCCACTCCACCCCTGTCCCCGATCCAGGCAGCCCGCATTCCGGTACCGGCCCTGGCGGCGACGTCTTCGTCGTCGCGCGCCGCTGCGCGCCGGACCGTGGTCCTGGCAGCGACTTTCGCCGGTAATCTGCCGATCAGCCCCACCTTCGCGAGCACCGGATGTCTGGCTCTCCATATCGGGGGACAGCCATGCAAAACATTGGAACTGCTTTAGAAATGGACGGGCCGAAGCACGGATTCCGAATGACAGATCGGATCTACCCTTCGCTGCGGAGCTTGAGGGCACGAATGCGAATGCAGCCAGAAATCCGCGCCCGAACAGCGCGACCTGTCGTCAGTGACATCGCAACCGGTGCGGCCCCGATACGGAGACAGCGCAAGTGTTACGGCTCACGCGGACAGTTTCCCGGCCGCCTCGACCGTCAAGCCGGATGCCACCCCCCTTGCTCGCGCAGATGCGAAAAAGGCGTTTCGCACATCAACATGGCAGCAGGCGTCAGCATGATGCGGAACTTTTTTACGGCAGGCTCCGCCTTCGACAAATTCGGCATCGGATGCACTTGCGATGGGCGCTGGCGTCCTCAGGCCCGGCGGCGCTCCGCCTGCGGGTTTTTGCGCACCGCAAGAAATTCCTTCACCCGCCGGCCGGGTGCGGGACCGCGCACCGGTCTGAAGCCGTCATCGAGTTCGCCGGAGAGATCGAGCGTCGCTTGGCTCCCAACGGCGTCGTAGTTCTCCTCCAGCCAATCGCTGGCGGCGGTGCGGCCAAGGTCTCTGAGATAGGTCAGGAACGCCCATTCGGCGTTGACCTTCGACGATGCCGACAGGTCCTTGAACGCCTCGTCGGCATCGATGCGGTGCATGCGGATATCGCGGTACTCGCCATGCGGCAGGCGGCCGGCGGCGATCAGTTCCTTGACGAAGGCGATCGAGCGGAATTCACGCAGCAGCCCGGCATTGAAGGTGATCTCGTCGATGCGATTCTGGATTTCGTTGGCGCTTTTCGGTGTTCTTTCGCGCACCACGGGATTGATCTGCACCAAAAGCACGTCCTCGGTCGCCGCCGTCTTGAAGAAGGGATAGAGCGCCGGATTGCCGCCATAGCCGCCGTCCCAATAGGGCACGCCCTTGATCTCCACGGCGCGGAACAGCTGCGGCAGGCAGGCCGAAGCCATCACCGTGTCGAGATCGATCTCGCCGTCGGAGAAGACACGCAGTTGGCCTGTCTCGACATTGGTCGCCGAAATGAACAGTTCCATCGACTTGCAGGCGCGGACATTGCCGAAATCGATCTCCCGCTCGACCACGTCGCGCAGCGGATTGAGACCAAGCGGGTTGGCGACATAGGGCGAAAACACCCGTGACATCGTATCGAAGAAGACATAACCCGGCGTGTTCTCGATCGACCAATTGCCCCAGGCGACATCCCACGGCATACGCTGCACCGGGCTGAACCGGCCCTTCGCCGCCACCGCGCCCCAGAAATCGTCGAGCTTTTGCCGCGCGCCCTCTACACCGCCGCGAACGAAGCCATCGGCCAGAGCCACGGCGTTCATGGCGCCGGCGCTGGTGCCGGAAACCGCTGATATCTCCAGCCTGCCATCCTCGAGCAAGCGGTCGAGCACGCCCCAGGAAAAGGCGCCATGCGAGCCACCTCCCTGAAGCGCGATGTTGATCTTCTTCTTTTCCTCCGCCTTGCCGTTTTTCGTCATGGCGTTCCTATTCTCGGTGCCTGATCCCGGCCCGGGAATCGGAACGGAGTCACGGCCGACCTATGTTGCAGTGCAGCATATAAGGGCGCACAAAGGCAAGAACACGAGCACGGTCGCGTGATCGCGTAAAAATTGGTCATGCCGAAAGCCCCTCCGCCTTGCGGCGGAGAGGCGGTGTTTCCTTCGAACGGATCAAATGCCTAGAGTCGGATGATTTCAGGTCGAATCGACCTTAAATCTGAATCCGCCTCTAAATCAAAGGGATAGAGCATGATGTGATCCGAAAACCGCTTCGCACTTTTCGGCATCATGCTCTAGGCGACGAGGTCCGGCATCGGTCCGACGTAGCGCGACTGCGGACGAATCAGCCGTCCCGTCATCTGCTGCTCGCGCGCATGCGCGATCCAACCGGCGACGCGCCCGGCGGCAAAGACATTGCTGAAGGCTTGGCTGGGGAAACCCGCCGCTTCGAGCACGAGCGCGGTATAAAACTCGACATTGGTCTGCAGCGAGCGCTGCGGCTTGGCAATCCGAAGCACGTCGAGCGCCGTTTGCTCCACGTTCTCCGCGAACGCCAGCCGGCGGCCGGTCTCGCCCTCGCCGCCGAGCTGGCGCACCACCGCCTTCAGCACATCGGCGCGTGGATCGCGCACGCGGTAGATGCGATGGCCGAAACCCATGATGCGTCCGCCACGCGCAATCTCGCCGCGCAGCCAGCCGGCTGCGTCGCCATGCGCCTGGATGGCATCGAGCATCTCGATGACAGGGCCGGGCGCGCCGCCATGCAGCGGCCCCTTGAGCGCGCCGAGGCCAGCCAGCACCGACGACGTCAGCCCGGCCTGCGTCGAGGCGACGATGCGCGTGGCGAAGGTCGAAGCATTGAGGCCGTGGTCGCAGACGGTCACGAGGTAAGTGTCGAGTGCCTTTGCCAGAGCGTCCGTTGGCACCGAACCCTCGAGCATCCTCAGCATATCGGCGGCATGATCGGCCTTCCCATCCGACGCGACCGGCTGCTCGCCGCGCTGCAGGCGCAAGAGGGCCGGCGTCAGCACGGCGGGCGCCGCGATCAGCCGAAGCGTATCCGCCAGCGTCTCGCCGTCCGGCAGCAGCGCCATGCCGGCGCGCATGGCGCTGTAGACGTCGAGTGGCGCCAGCAGGGGCAGCGAAGGCAGGAGCCGGTCGAACACCTCGACGCGCGCCTGGCCCAGTCTCGCGGCCAGCTCCGCATCGCCGGGAAGGTCATCGAAGAAGCCGTCGAGAAGCAGGCGGACGACCTGCGGATAACTCCATCGCCCGGCCAGTTCCGGCAGGGAGTGCCCCCGGATCGTCAAGCGGCCGCCCAAGCCCATCCACGTCGGACAGCACTGTTTCCGCCGCCACCACATCATCGAGCCCGGTTGCCATGGCCTTGTCTCCTTGAGCTTTTCCGAGTTCAAGAATAAGGGTGGGCAATACAAGCATCAATCTTGATCAATAGAATCAATCTGAGAGCCGATATGTCCGAATGGCTGTCGCGGGACGAGGCACTGAAACGGCTCAAGGTGCGGCCGCAGACGCTCTACGCCTATGTCAGCCGCGGGCGGATCGGCATGCGACCCGACCCGATCGATCCACGCCGAAGCCAATATCGCGCCGACGATATCGCCGCACTGGCGACCCGCCGGGCGCGCGGACGAAGCCCGTCTGCCATCGCCGAAAGCGCCATTGCGTGGGGCGAACCGTCGATCGTCACCGCGATCTCGACCGTTTCGCACGGACGCCTTATCTATCGGGGCCGAGACGCGGTTGCATTCTCGGATACGGCCACGCTGGAAGAAACCGCCGCCTTGCTCTGGGCCCTGCCTGGACCGGTGGTTTTCAAGGCACAGTCGTCGGATGCGTCCCAGCAAGTCGGCCGAATCTCGGCGTTTACGCAACTTTCCACGCTCGCCGGTCAGGGGCGGCCTTCGCTCGGACGCAGCGCCGTCTCGCTGTGCGCCGATGCCGCGCACGCCGTGGATGCGCTGGCGCAATCGCTGGGCGCAGTAGCCGGCGTAGCTCCTGTACACCAGCGGCTGGCGCAGGGCTGGTCGCTGGGTGCGACGGGAGCGGAAGCGATCCGCCGCGCCCTTGTTCTCCTTGCCGACCACGAACTCAATGCGTCAACCTTCGCCGCGCGCGTCGCGGCCTCGACCGGGGCGTCGCCCGCCGCTTGCCTGCTGGCGGGTCTGGCGACACTTTCCGGCCCGCGGCATGGTGGCGCCGGCGAGGCAATGATGCAACTCGCAGACGATGCGGCGCGGCACGGCGCCGAGACGGCGATCCGGCTCTGGCTCGGCCACGACCGGCCGTTGCCGGCGTTCGGCCATCCGCTCTATCCCGAAGGCGACCCCCGCGCCACGGCGCTTTTGGCGGCCATCGACACCACCGACGAGACATTGAGATCGCTCGAGATCGCCGCCATTGCCGCGACCGGCGCCCGCCCGAACGTCGACTTTGCCCTGGCGGTGCTGACGCGCAGCCTCGGTCTGCCGCGCGATGCGCCATTCCAGTTGTTCGCGCTTGGACGCAGCGTTGGCTGGGCCGCCCACATGGTCGAACAGGCGGTGAGCGGCGGCAGCATCAGGCCGCGCGGCCGCTATGAGGGATTGTTGCCGTAGGATCGGGAGAAAAGCGCTACGCGCTCACGACATCGTATCGAGCTTGCGCTGCATGGCGGCGATCTGGTTCTTCAGTTCCTGAAGATCGTCGGGCTTTTCCGGCGTTTCCTTCCTGGCCGGTTCGGCCGCGGGTGCGGCCGGCGCCGGACCTGCTGGCGGGAACGGCGTGAATAGCCGCATCGCGTTCTGGAACATTTCCATGTTGCGGCGCGTCTGCTCCTCCAGCGCCTTGATCGGCGTCGTCATCTTCATCATGTCGAGCGGCGACTTGCCGATGGCACCCTTCATCTGCTCGCGGAACCGCTCCTGTTCCTTGGAGAAGGCGATCATCGACTGTTCGAGGAAGCTCGGCACGATCATCTGCATCTGGTCGCCGTAGAAGGCGATCAGTTGGCGCAGGAACGGGATCGGCAGCATGTTCTGCCCATCCTTGTTCTCCAGTTCGAAAATGATCTGGGTCAACACCGGATGCGTGATGTCGTCACCGGTCTTGGCGTCCTGGACCGTGAACTCCTCGCCCTTCTTGACCATCTCGGCAAGATCCTCGAGCGTCACATACGTGCTGGTGCCCGTATTGTAGAGGCGGCGATTGGCATATTTCTTGATAATGATCGGATCGTCTTTTGCGGCCATCTGCATCCTCCCCGGACACCGGCGTGCCTGAGTAAGCAGCCGGTAACGATTGCGCCTTTTTCGAAGGATATGCGCAAAAGCGTCATAATTCCAAGCAGTTTGTGCAGTGCGGGATTATTTATCGCTGCATGGCCGGGGCAATATGCTGCGCAGCAGTGGCACGGTTCCTGACAAGGCGATGCGAGACCCGCTTGCGGGGCATGGGCGCCATGCCGATTTCCGGTTTGACTTGAACCGTGGAAACGGCAAGAAAAGTCGCCAACAACGTCCAAAACACGACAATTCGAAGTCCGGAGAAGAAAATGTCCTCTGCCAACGCCATCGTCATTGCCAGTGCCGCGCGCACGGCCGTCGGGTCTTTCAACGGCGCCTTTGCCGCCACCCCGGCGCATGAACTCGGTGCTGTCGTCGTGCGGGAACTTCTGTCGCGCGCCGGTGTCGAGCCGGCTGAAGTGGACGAAGTAATCCTTGGTCAGGTGCTGACCGCGGCCCAAGGCCAGAACCCGGCCCGCCAGGCATCGATCATCGCCGGCCTGCCCAAGGAGACCACCGCATGGGGCCTCAACCAGGTTTGCGGCTCGGGCCTGCGCGCCATTGCTCTCGGCATGCAGCAGATCGCCACCGGCGATGCCAAGGTGATCGTCGCCGGCGGCCAGGAATCGATGTCGCTTTCGCCGCATGCCCAGCACCTGCGCGCCGGGGTCAAGATGGGCGACTACAAGATGATCGACACCATGATCAAGGACGGTCTGTGGGATGCCTTCAATGGCTATCACATGGGCAACACGGCCGAAAACGTCGCCCGCCAATTCCAGATCACACGCGACGATCAGGACCAGTTCGCGCTGGCTTCGCAGAACAAGGCCGAGGCCGCGCAGAAGGCCGGCAAGTTCAAGGACGAGATCGTTGCCTTCACCATCAAGGGCAAGAAGGGCGACACCATCGTCGACCAGGACGAATACATCCGTCATGGCGCCACGATCGACGCCATGAACAAGCTGAAGCCGGCCTTCGACAAGGACGGTACCGTGACCGCCGCCAACGCTTCCGGCATCAATGACGGCGCCGCCGGCGCGCTGCTGATGAGCGAGGCGGAAGCGGCCCGACGCGGCATCACGCCTCTGGCGCGCATCGTCTCCTGGGCGACCGCCGGCGTCGATCCGCAGATAATGGGCACCGGCCCGATCCCCGCCTCGCGCAAGGCGCTGGCCAAGGCCGGCTGGTCGGTCGGCGATCTCGATCTGGTCGAGGCCAACGAGGCCTTTGCCGCGCAGGCCTGCGCCGTCAACAAGGACATGGGCTGGGATCCCTCGATCGTCAACGTCAATGGCGGCGCCATCGCCATCGGCCATCCGATCGGCGCTTCGGGTGCCCGTATCTTCAACACGCTGATCCACGAGATGCGCCGCCGAGGCGCCAAGAAAGGCCTCGCCACACTCTGCATCGGCGGCGGCATGGGCGTCGCCATGTGCGTCGAAGCGCTCTAAAAGAAGAAGTGAATAGCGAATAGGGAGTAGCGAATAGGGGAAGAATGGCGTCAGCGCGGCGGGACATCAAATCCCTACTCGCTATTCGCTACTCCCTATTCGCTCCTCCGACCCAAGGGAGGACATATGACCAAGGTTGCAATCGTCACAGGCGGATCGCGCGGGATCGGCGCGGCGATCTCGATGGCGCTGAAGAGCGTCGGCTATGCGGTTGCCGCGAACTACGCGGGCAACGACGAGGCGGCGGCGAAATTCAAGGCCGAGACCGGCATCCCGGTCTACAAATGGTCGGTCGCCGACTACGATGCCTGCGCCGCCGGCATCAAGCAGGTCGAGGCCGATCTTGGTCCCATCTCGGTGCTGGTCAACAATGCTGGCATCACCCGCGACGCCATGTTCCACAAGATCACGCGCGAGCAGTGGAAGGAGGTTATCGACACCAATCTCTCGGGCGTCTTCAACATGACGCATCCGCTGTGGAGCGGCATGCGCGACCGCAAGTTCGGCCGCGTCATCACCATTTCCTCGATCAACGGCCAGAAGGGCCAGGCCGGCCAGGTCAACTACTCCGCCGCCAAGGCCGGCGACATCGGGTTTTCGAAGGCGCTCGCGCAGGAAGGCGCTCGCGCCGGCATTACCGTCAACGTCATCTGCCCTGGTTACATCGCCACCGAAATGGTCAAGGCGATCGACGAGAAGGTGCTCAACGAGCGCATCATCCCGCAGATTCCCATCGGCCGGCTCGGCGAGCCGGAAGAGATCGCGCGTTGCGTCGTCTTTCTTGCGTCCGAGGATGCCGGCTTCATCACCGGCTCGACCATTACGGCCAATGGCGGCCAGTATTTCGCCTGAGCAATGCTCCGGCAACGCAAAGCGACAAACGGGCGGGAAAAACAGGTTCCGTTTTCATGGCGGCTAGGTCGCCTGGAGGCCGCGCCGCCATGCGATGATCCAATCCGGCACGCAAAGGTTAATGGCGGCCGCGCCGCCTGTGCGAAACTTGTTTGCAATCCTGTGGATTCTCGGTGGATAAGCTGTTCGAAACACAAGATGTTGGGGTGAACAGATCGGGAATATTCCGGCCATCCCGATTCGTCGCCATTTCGTTCCGGCTTTGAGCGCAACGTTAACGACAGCGGCCGGAATCGCCCACAAATTCCTTAACGCGGATTAGGAAAGATCAACAATTTCATAATGTTGGTTCGGCACGCCCAAGCCGCCGCGATCGCTTATCGGCAAAAGTTAACGACAGGGCTCGCCAAGCATGAAACGGGCCAGTTCGACGATTCAGCATGTGGTGAGACTCGTGCCCGCCAAATCCACATATAGCCGTGAACAAAACCTGAATCTCGGCGAGTCACTGATTCGTCGCCGATTCGTTCCAGACTCGTTCCAACTGTTAATCGGCACCCAATCGGGAACTTGACACGGACGCCTTCTGAGCCCTGCCGGAACATTCCGCTTTCGCTTCGCGCCCGAAATCCCTATGTGTCGCCTGTCATACGCGCCACCCAGGGCGCGCTCCCGACAACGAGAGACCAGAAAGCCCTATTTCCAGGTCAATGAACATCCAGCCGAAACACACCGAGCCGCTGATCCTGACCGGTCGCGACGTGACCGCCGTTCTCGGGCCGACCAACACCGGCAAGACCCACCTCGCCATCGAGCGCATGGTGGCGCATGAGAGCGGCATCATCGGCCTGCCGCTCAGGTTGCTCGCCCGGGAGGTCTATACCCGCGTCTGCGAGAAAGTCGGGGCCCACAAGGTTGCGCTGATCACCGGCGAGGAGAAGATCCAGCCGGCGGGCGCCAGATATTCGGTCTGCACCGTCGAGGCTATGCCGCGCGAGACCGACGCCGCTTTCGTCGCCATCGACGAGGTGCAACTGGCTGGCGACCTCGAGCGCGGCCATATCTTCACCGACCGCATCCTGCATCTGCGCGGCCGCCAGGAAACGCTGCTGCTCGGTGCCGCCACCATGCACGGCATTTTGCAGCGCCTGCTGAGAGGCATCTCTGTAGTGACGCGGCCAAGGCTGTCGCATCTCGCCTATGCCGGATCCAAGAAGCTGACCCGCCTGCCGCGGCGAACGGCGATCGTCGCCTTCTCCGCCGACGAAGTCTATGCCATCGCCGAACTGATCCGCCGCCAGCAGGGCGGCGCCGCCGTCGTGCTCGGCGCACTCTCGCCGCGCACCCGCAACGCCCAGGTGGCTTTGTTCCAGTCCGGCGATGTCGACTATCTCGTCGCCACCGACGCGATCGGCATGGGCCTCAACCTGGATCTCGACCACGTCGCCTTTGCCCAGAACCGCAAGTTCGACGGCTACCAGTATCGCAATCTGACCGCGGCCGAGCTCGGCCAGATCGCCGGGCGCGCCGGACGCCATTTGCGCGACGGCACCTTTGGCGTCACTGGACAGGTCGATCCGTTGGACGAGGAACTGGTCAAGAAGATCGAGAGCCACGATTTCGATCCGGTGAAGGTGCTGCAGTGGCGCACCGCCCGTTTCGATTTCGCCAGCCTCGACGCGCTGAAGCGCTCGATCGAGACCAACGCGCCGGTCGAGGGGCTGACGCGCGCGCTGCCGGCGGTCGATGCACAGGCGCTTGAGCACCTGTCGCGTGACGAGGACATCCGCGCGCTTGCCACCGACGCCAAACGCGTGGCGCTGTTGTGGGAGGCCTGCGCCTTGCCCGACTACCGCAGGATCGCGCCGGCCCAGCACGCCGACCTCATTGCGTCGATCTACCAGGACCTTGCCCGGCATGGCCATGTCGATGAGAATTACATGGCCGAGCAGGTGCGCCGCGCTGATACAACGGAGGGCGATATCGACACGCTGTCGCACCGCATCGCCCAGATCCGCACCTGGACATTCGTGTCGAACCGGCCCGGCTGGCTGGCCGATCAGGCACACTGGCGGGAAAAGACGCGCGAAATCGAAGACAGATTGTCGGATGCGCTGCATGAGCGGTTGACGAAACGCTTCGTAGACCGCAGGACTTCCGTCCTCATGCGGCGCCTTAGAGAAAATACCATGCCTGAAGCCGAAATCAGTCCTACCGGAACCGTCCTCGTCGAAGGCCATCATGTCGGCGAACTGCAAGGGTTCCGCTTCACCGCCGACCAGACCGCCGGCGGCGAAGACGCAAAGGCCGTGCGCACCGCCGCGCAAAAGGCGCTCGCCGCCGAATTCGAGGCCCGCGCCGAACGCTTCGGCGCCTGCGCCAACGGCGACCTCGCGCTCGGCTCGGACGGCACGCTGCGCTGGATCGGCGCACCGATAGGCACGCTGGTTTCCGGCGAAGACGCGCTGAAGCCGCGCCTGGTGCTGCTGGCCGACGAACAGCTCACCGGCCCGGCGCGCGATAAAGTCGCGGCACGCGCCGAACGTTTCGTCAATTTCCAGGTCGAAACCCTGCTGAAGCCGCTGGTCGATCTCAGGAATGCCGAGCAGATTTCCGGCATTGCCCGCGGCATCGCCTTCCAGCTGGTCGAGAATTTCGGCCTCATCAACCGCCGCGACATCGCCGAGGAGATGAAATCGCTCGACCAGGAAGGCCGCGCCGCGCTTCGCCGGCTCGGCGTGCGCTTCGGCGCCTACCATGTCTTCGTGCCGGCGCTGATCAAGCCGGCACCCGCCGGATTGGTGACCTTGCTGTGGGCGTTGAAGAACGACGGCAAGGACAGACCGGGCTTCGGCGACGTCGTTCATGCGCTGGCCTCCGGCCGCACATCGGTGGTCATCGACCCGACCTTCGACAAGACATTCTACAAGCTTGCCGGATATCGCAATCTCGGCCGCCGCGCCGTGCGTGTCGACATTCTGGAAAGACTGGCGGACCTGATCCGTCCGGCCACCAACTGGAAGCCTGGCCTCGGCCAGCGTCCGGACGGCGCCTATGACGGCCAGTCCTTCATGGTGACACCGCCGATGATGTCGATCCTCGGCGCCACCGCCGACGACATGGAAGAGATCCTGAAAGGCTTGGGCTATCGAGCCGAGCCGAAGCCGCCGGCCGAAGTGAAGGCGCGGCTTGAAGCGCAGGACAATGCCGCGCGCGAAGCTGCGGCGGCTAAGCTCGCGGCGGAAGAAGCCGCACGCGCCGAGCAGGCCAAGGCGGCGGAAACCGCGGCGACCGATGGAGCCGCGGAGGCGTCGGTCGAAGCTTCGGAGCCGGAACCGGCTGTCCCCGCAGAAGCGGAGCCGAATGAGACAACCACTGTCGATGCTTCAGCTGAAGTGCCCACCGAACCCATCTTGGAAGCAGCGGCACAGCCTGTCGTGGAAGAACAGCCCGAAGCTCCGGCGGAGACCCCGCAGGAGGTTCCACTCGTTGCAGGGGCCGTCGCTGACGCCACTGTCACCGAAAGCGCCGACGCGCTCACCTCCTCCTCGATGGAGGAGGTCGCGACGCAAAGCGGCGCGGGTGGGGGTGACGGCGCCGACGCTCCTCACGAGGGGGAGGCTGAACCCGGCGAACCCGCACCAGAGGCCGAAGCGCCCAAGCCGATCCTGTTGTGGCGTCAGGGCCGTTTCGAGCAGCGTCCGCGCCATCACGAAGGCCGCGGCAATCGTCCGCGCAACGGACAGGCGCGCGGCCGCAGCAATGCACCGGCCGATGCCGCTGGCGTACCAGCGGCGGCACCTGGAGAACGCCCAGTCCATGAGGCAAGGCGCGACGGCGCCGGCAAGCCGCGCTTCGATCGCTCGAAATTCAAGCCCAAGCCACAGGGCGAAGGCGAGCAGCGGCGTGACGGCCGTCCGCAAGGCGAGCGTCCCGACCGCCGCGAAGGCCGGCCCGACTGGAAGGGCGGCAGACCGGAAGGCAAGGCCGGCGGCCCCGATCGACAAAAGGGCAGCGGAAAGCCTGCCTTCCAGCCAAAGCCGCGTGAGGAGCGTCCGGTGCGCTTCGATCCCGACTCGCCCTTCGCCAAGCTCGCCGCCTTGCGCGACCAGTTGAAGAAGTAGCCCCGGCTCGGCTTCGATGGTCGCCCCAATGGCCGCGACAGACCGCCAGCGCATCGACAAATGGCTGTTCTTCTCGCGCGCTGTGAAATCACGCTCGCTGGCGGCGAAACTGGTGGTCGCCGGCCGCGTTCGCATCAATCGCGACAAAGCAGCGCAGGCCTCCGATCTGGTCAAGCCGGGTGACGTGCTGACCATCACGCTCGAGCGGCGCATCTTCGTCTGGAAAGTGCTGAACCCCGGCGCCCGGCGCGGTCCGGCCGAGGAAGCGCGTACCCTTTATGAGGATATATCGCCGCCGCCCGCGCCGAAGGGCGAAGCCGTTCCCGATGCGCTTCCGGCTCTGCGTGAGGCCGGCAGCGGCCGCCCGACCAAAAGAGAGCGCCGACAGACCGATCGCCTGCTTGGCGAGGACTGATGCTTGCCGCGCGCGAAATGCGTATGATATTTTTGAAACAAGGGGCACGCCTGAGTCAAAGCGAGCCCGGCAAAAAGACGCTCCCCGGGAGGGGTCGGGTCTCGATTGCGCCAGCCGTCTGGAATTCCATTCCGGAACGCCGACGCCGCCGGGAATGGCTGCCCTTGCAAGCAGCGGCCAAAGGCGTTACCTCACGGAAAAAGCCAACAAAACTGGGACGTCCCGGAGCCTACCGATGACCTATGTCGTGACCGACAATTGCATCAAATGCAAATATATGGACTGCATCGAGGTCTGTCCGGTCGACTGTTTCTATGAAGGCGAGAACATGCTCGTCATCCACCCCGACGAGTGCATCGACTGCGGTGTCTGCGAGCCGGAATGCCCGGCCGACGCGATCAAGCCCGACACCGAGTCCGGCCTCGACAAATGGCTGCAAATCAACACCGAATATGCCGAAAAATGGCCCAACATCACCGCCAAGAAGGAACCGCCGGCCGACGCCAAATCCTTCGACGGCGAGGCCGGCAAGTTCGAGAAATATTTCTCCCCCGAACCCGGCGAAGGCGATTGACAACAACCCCGCAAAGGCCGGTATTACGCGGCGTAAGGGGCACTTCACATTAACCGCCTTGACAGGCGGCGATAAAGTGCGGCCTTCGCTTTTGCAGCAAAACCTTGATTCTTCCGACTTTTTGTGCTACATGAGCGAAACATGCCGGTGACACAACGTCGATTTATGGCGCAGACGCCCCAAATCACTGAAAGGTGACAATCCCATTCCGGACCAGAGCGATCTGGGGCAGGCGGTCGCAGTTCGTGCGGTTTGCCGGTCCTTGGCCTTCCGGTGGGTTCATCTGTTGTGCGGCTAATGATCGGGTTTCCCGGTCACGCGAGTTCGGGCCGGCAGCATGCCGGCACCACAACAAGGAGTTCAGGGCGTAATGGCAACGATCACCCCGCAGAAGAAGTCCACCGCTGCGCGCCACGGTTTCAAGACCGGCGAGTACATCGTCTATCCGGCGCATGGCGTCGGCCAGATCGTCTCCATCGACGAGCAGGAAGTGGCTGGGCACAAGCTGGAACTGTTCGTCATCGATTTCCAGAAGGACAAGATGCGCCTGAAGGTGCCGGTCGCCAAGGCGACCTCCATTGGCATGCGCAAGCTGTCGGAAGAGGATTACGTCGAGCGCGCGCTGAAAGTCGTGCAGGGCCGCGCCCGCGTCAAGCGCACCATGTGGTCGCGCCGCGCCCAGGAATATGATGCGAAGATCAATTCCGGCGACCTGATCTCGATCTCGGAAGTCGTGCGCGACCTCTATCGCGCCGACAACCAGCCGGAGCAGTCCTATTCCGAACGCCAGCTCTACGAAGCGGCGCTTGACCGCATGGCCCGCGAGATCGCCGCGGTCAACCGCATGTCGGAAACGGAAGCCGTGCGCCTGATCGAGGTCAACCTCAACAAGGGCCCCAAGCGCGGCGCCAAGGCCGACAACGAGGAAGCCGAGCAGGAAGAAGCTGCCTGAGCTTTCCAGCTTTGAGTTCTGAAAAACCCGGCCTCATCGCGCCGGGTTTTTTGTTGTCGACAATACCGGAAGGTCCGCTGGCCCTGCCGGCATTTTCCCCGGATAGTGAAGGTCGGGCAGGCGACGGATGAGGCAGCGCAAACCTATAAGGTTGGTCCACCCTCGCCGCCACCTTCCTTCTCCGCCTCCTGCTTCAGCGTCGCGATGAAGCGCTTCGTGCGCTCACGCTCCGGATTGGCGAACAGCACGGTTGACGGCGCCTTCTCGACGACAACGCCGGCATCGAGGAACACCGCTTCCTGTGCGATCTTGGAGGCGAGGCGCAGATCATGTGTCGCTATCACCATCGTCGTGCCTTCGCTGGCGAGCTTGCCAAGTACGTCGACCACCTCTTGCGCCAGTTCCGGGTCGAGCGCCGAGGTCGGCTCGTCGCAGAGCAGCACTTTCGGCGACGGCGCCAGTGCCCGTGCGATCGCCACGCGCTGCTGCTGGCCACCTGATAATGTTGCCGGCCAGGCATCGGCCTTGTGCACCATGCCTACTTTATCCAGCAGCGCGCGCGCCCGTTCGCGCGCCCGTTCAGGCGACCATTTCAGCACCGTGACCAAGCCTTCCATGACATTCTCGATCGCGGTGCGATGCGGGAACAGCTGGAAATTCTGGAACACCATGCCGGTCTGCAAGCGAAGACGCCTTATGTCCCCGGCCGGAACCTTGCCGCCGGGGCGGAACTCGAGCGTCTCGTCGCCGATCCGCACCGTGCCGGAGGTCGGAATCTCCAGGAGATTGATGCAGCGCAGCAGCGTGCTTTTTCCCCCGCCCGAAGGGCCGACAAGCGCGGTGACGCTGCCTTCCGCAAACGCCACAGTCACGCCCTTCAGCACGAGATTGTCGCCGAAGCGCTTTTCGATGTTGGTGAGGCCGATCATGAGCGTGCCTCCAGGAAGCCGCCATAGCGGTTGAGCCGTCGTTCCAGCCGTGTTTGCAGGGCCGACAGCACCGAGCTCATCGCGAGGTACAGGATCGCCGCCTCGACATAGAGGATCAGCGGCTCATAGGTGGTGGCGACGATGCGCTGCGCGGCCTGGAACATCTCCGGCACGGTGATGGCGGCGGCCAGCGAGGTGTCCTTGACCAGCGAGATGAAGGTGTTGGAGAGCGGTGGCACGGCAACGCGGCCGGCTTGCGGCAGGATGGTGCGCCGCATCGCCTGGCCCCAGGTCATGCCGATCGAATAGGCGGCTTCCCACTGGCCTTTCGGCACCGAGCCTATGGCTGCGCGGATGATCTCCGACGTATAGGCGCCGATGTTGAGCGTGAAGCCGATCAGCGCCGCCGTGAAGGCGTCGAGCAGGATGCCGACCGACGGCAGGCCGTAGAAGATCAGGAACAGCTGCACCAGGAGCGGCGTGCCACGGAAGATCCAGACATAGAAGCGCACAAGCGCGACCAGCGGCTTCGGGCCGAACAGCCGGCCGAGTGCCGCACCCAGGCCGACCGTCAGCCCAAGGGCGAAAGACAGCAGCGTCAGCGGCACGGTGAAGATCAAGGCGGCCCACAGCAGCGAAGGCAGCGACTCCAGCATCAGTTGCAGCCAGTGCAGCACGAAAGATCCTCCGGAATGGGCAAGGTGGCTTGATGAAGCGCGAACGCTGGGTGCCATATCACGATAAAAGCGACGAGCCGTCAAAGACAGCTCGCCGCTCGATACGTTGCTGGGAGCCGGAGAGACCGGCCCAACTCGTAAGGATTACTTCGAAACGTCCTGGCCGAAATAGGTATCGGCAATCTTCTGGTAGGTTCCATCGGCCTTGATGTCGGCCAGCGCCTCGTTGATGGCCGCCACCAGCTCCGGATCGCCCTTGCGCACGATGACGCCGGAATAGTCGGCGTTCTCTTCCTGTGCGGCGATCTTCACATTGGCGTCGGGCTTATGCTTCTTGAAGTCGAGGAACGACAGGCTGTCGTTGATGGTGGCGTCTGCGCGGCCGGTCAAAAGCAGCTGGATCGACTGGTCGAAACCATCGGTGCCGACGAGCTCGGCGCCGTTTGTCTCGGCCAGCTTGCCGAAATTCGAGGTCAGCGACTGCGCCGATTTCTTCCCCTTGAGGTCGGCGAAGCTCTTGATGTCGGTGTTGTCGCCACGCACGATCAGCACCGCCTTGGAAGCGATGTAGGGATCTGAGAAATCGTACTTGGCCTTGCGGGCGTCGGTGATGCCGACTTCATTGATGACGGCGTCATAGCGATTGACATCGAGACCGGCAATCAGCCCGTCCCATTTCCCTTCGAGGAACTCGACCTTGACCCCGAGCTTGTCGCCGATCGCCTTGGCGATTTCGACGTCGAAACCGACCAGCGCACCGGAAGCGTCATGATAGGTGAACGGCGCATAAGTGCCTTCGGTGCCGACCTTGATGACTCCTGCCTGCTTGATCTGGTCGAGATTGGCGCCGGCATGGCCAGCGGTGATTGCCAGAACCTGCAGCGTTCCGGCGACTATGAGCGACTTCAGCCATTTCATTTTTCTGTGATCCCGTCCTGGGCCTGATGTCAGGCACGTTGTGAGCGCAGGAAACTGACAGATGCTGGGGAGAAAAATAAGGAACAGAATTTCAAAGACAGCCAATTCCTGAAACCAGATTCCATAAAAAGCGCTTTCCGGTGGCGATCAGGATCATCACGGATCACCGCCGACGTCTCCCAGGCAACGCAGTCCGCCCGCAAGCGGCCACGGAACCTTTCCCGAGCATGGCACGTTCTGGCTGTTGTAGGGCAGGACGCCGTCATTTCAACCCGGCTCCTGCCACGTTCGCGAAGTCATCCGCATCGCCTGAGCCAGGGAGCACCTCATGATGGAAGACACGGCAGGACGGATCATGGTCCGTGCGGCAATGAAGGCTCCCTACCTCGAACGTGACGAGGAACACCGGCTCGCGTTGCGTTGGAAGGAAGACAACGACCAAAACGCGCTGCATAGCATAACAGTCGCCCATATGCGGCTGGTCATCTCGATGGCCTCGAAGTTCCGCCACTACGGCTTGCCGCTCGGCGACCTGATCCAGGAAGGTCATGTCGGCCTGCTTGAGGCCGCCGCCCGCTTCGAACCGGAGCGCGAAGTGCGGTTCTCGACCTATGCGACGTGGTGGATCCGCGCCTCGATGCAGGACTACATCCTGCGCAACTGGTCGATCGTACGCGGCGGCACCAGTTCGGCGCAGAAGGCTTTGTTCTTCAACCTCAGGCGCTTGCGTGCCCGTCTTGCAAACGGGACCGAGCCGCTCTCCAACGAAACCCTTTACCGCGAGGTGTCGGTTGCACTTGGCGTTTCCGAGGCTGACGTGGCGATGATGGATTCGCGGCTGTCGGCTCCGGATTCCTCGCTCAACGTGCCGCTAGCCGACGAAACGGGCGCCACCGAACGGATGGACTTCCTGGTCTCGGACGATCCCCTGCCCGACGAAATCGTGGGCGATACGATCGATGTCGAGCGCCGTTCGGTGTGGCTGAAGACAGCGCTTGGCGCGCTCAACGCGCGCGAGCTCCGCATCATCGAGGAGCGCCGGCTGAGTGACGAGGGGGCCACGCTCGAGGCACTCGGCGAGACGCTCGGCATCTCCAAGGAACGCGTCCGCCAGATCGAAGCCCGCGCCATGGAAAAGCTAAAGGTCGCACTGGTGAAGCAGAACCCCGAATTTCTGGCGGCCGCCGCCTGAACTTCCGACAAAAGGCCCTTACCTGTCGGTGACGATCTTGACCTTGTCACCGGCCGAAACCGCCGCGCCCGGCGACAGCGCGTTGAGCACGCGGAATAGGTCGAGCTTGCGGTCGACACCAACCATCTGAGCTGAAAGCGAACCCATCGTCTGCCCCGGCTGAACGGTGAGCACGCGGATACGCAGCGGTTTCAGGGCCGCCTTTTCCGCGGCACTCAGGATCCGGAAGGAGCCGCTGACCGAGCGCGCCACCGTGTCCAGCGAGGTGCTGGCCGAGGGTGCCGCGGTGAGCAGCCGGTAGACCTGGCCGCCGGCACGGATCACCGCGATGTCGAACTGCCAGCCTTCGGCGCCGGCATGCGCGGTCGCCGCCTCATTGCCGTTGATCGTTTCCTGCTTGACGGTGCTGTCGTCGAGACCGGCGACCCAGCCGCTGCGGATGTAGTCGGTCAGCGTCCGGTTCTTGTCGATCGAAACCCCGTCGAAGCGGATCGCTATGTCGCCCGGCCCGGTCGCCGTCACTGCCGCCGCCGAATTGTCGATGATGAAGCCTTCGGGCACCGAGAAGGACACGCCAAGGCCAGGATGCAGGAAGGTTTCGCCGCGCACATAGCCTTCCTCGGGCGTGTCCCCGTAAAGCAGGCCGTCTATGCCGGCGAGGAAGGAATCACGGTCGCGCGTGCCGACGCCGGGCGCGCCGAACTGGCGGGCGTGGCGTTGCGCCAGATCGATGCGCTGCGGCGTATTGGGGTGCGTGGCCAGGAAGTCGAGGCTGGCATCGGTGGCGCCGCTGATCGAGCGGAAGTCGGTGTAGGCCGACATCGACTGCAGAAAGCGGCCGGCGGCATAGGGATCATAACCCGCCTCGCCGATCGACTTGATGCCGATGGCGTCCGCCTCCAGTTCCTGGTTGCGCGAGAATTGCGCCAGCCTGAGCTTGCCGCGGATCAGCGCGGCCTTGGCGGTCGGGCTATCGCCGAGCACGTCGGAAACGACCTTGGTCGCCAGGCCTTCCTCGGCCTCCAATTGCTGGCGCTGCAGGCCGTGATTGGCAGTGACATGGCCCATCTCGTGCGCGATGACGGCGGCGAGCTCGGAAGAGTCGTTGGCCAGCGCCAGGAGGCCGCGCGTGATGTAGAGATAGCCGCCCGGCAGCGCGAACGCGTTGACGTTGGGCGAATTCAGGATGGTGATGCGATAGGTCTGCGTCGGGTTGGCCGACACCACTGTCAGGCTGCCGACCACCTTGGCGACCATGCGCTCCAGCCTCGGATCGGAATATTCGCCGCCATAGGTCGCCAGAATGCGCGGGTGCTGCGCCTTGGCCAGTTCGGCGAGCTTGTTGTTGCCGGTGACATTATCGACCGTGATCGGCTTGTCGGACGGCTGGAAGCCGGATTCCTGAACTTCCGGAGGCGTAAACATCTGGCAACTCGCCAACGCCACGGCAAAACCGGCCAGAGCGAGAAAGCGCGCCAGCGGATTCGTTCGTGGTCTGTTGACGCCGATCGCCAGAACGGCCTCCTTTCGGGTCCCGGCGCATGGCCACGAAAATCGGGAGCGATCTTCGGAAGGTGCCACGCGTAAAAACAAACTGCTACAATATCCGTCGCGCGTCCCCTCCGGACGGGCGGCGGATGCTGTAGCCAAATCAGGGTCCATGCCGGACCAATAAGGCGGACCTAGCCACACTACTCCAGCCATGGCAAGCAAGCGCCCCATCGCCTGGAGCCGGTTTGACCGTAAATTATGGCCGCTTCCGGGCAATATCTCGTGATACGGCCTCCCCTGCACTCGCACCGACATAGCGCCGGAATTCTTCCGGACCAGCCCCGGCGAAGAAATCATCCGCCTCGCCGGCGGCAGCGACCATGCCGTCGTCCAGGAACACCACGTGCTGGGCGATACGGCGGGCATCTTCGGGCTGATGCGTGACGAACACCACCGTCATGCCGCGCTCGGCATGGACCGCGGCAACCAGATCGAGCATGTCGGCACGCAAGGCAGGCCCGAGCGAGGCGAAGGGTTCATCGAGCAGCAGCACCGGACGGTCGCGCACCAGCACGCGGGCGAGCGCAACGCGCTGCCGCTCGCCGCCGGAAAGTTCGCGCGGTAGCCGCTTTTCCTTGCCGGAAAGACCGGTGCGCGCAAGCGCATCGGCGACGGTCGCCTGATCGGCCTGCGTCAACCGCAGCGATGGCGAGCGGCCGAGCCCGACGTTCTGCTCGACGGAGAGATGGGCGAAAAGGTTATTTTCCTGGAACACCATCGACACCGGCCGAGCCGCCGGCGGCTCGGCCGTAACATCGACCCCGTCGATCAGGACACGGCCGGACAGAGGTGTCTCGAAGCCGGCGACCAGATTGAGGAGCGTCGACTTGCCCGAGCCGCTCGGCCCCATGACCGCGGTGATTTTCGCCACGGCGAACGCTATGTCGAAGACAAGCGGTGCCTCGCCATAGCTGAACGAGACCTTGTCCAGCCGAACTGGAACCCCTTTCCCGCCGGCCGCGTCGTCAGGCATCACGGATCTTCTCCCTTCCAAGCCAGTCCGCTGCCAGCACCAGCGCGAGACAGACGAGGCCGAGCAGCAACGCCAGGCCGGCGGCATCCTCGGTGCGGTAACTGCCCATCCGCGCCAGGAGAAGGTAAGGCAAGGTCTGCACGGAATCACTGCCGAACAGGGCGATGACGCCGAGATCGCCGAGCGACAGTGCCATGGCGAAAGCAAAGGCGGTGGCAAGTGGCCGCCGCAGTGACGGCCAGTCGACCAGAATGAGCCGGTTCCATCCAGCGATGCCGAGCTGTGCGCAGAGCCGTTCGTGTCGCTCGCTTGCGGCATCGTAGCCGGGACGGACGGCCCGCAGCGCGAACGGCATCGCCATCACCGCGTTGACGGTAACGACCATGACCGGGGCAATGGCGAAGACGTCGCCGATATGGCGCAGCAACAGGAACCAGCCGGCGCCGATGACGATCGGCGGCACGACCAGGACAAACCCCGCGCCTGTATCGGTGGCATGTTCGAGCATCGTCCTCGGGCCGACGCGGCGGTTCATCGCCAGCGCACGCCGCGCCATGGTCAGCGCCAGCGACAGCATCACCGAAAGCAGCGCCGACAGAAAGGCGAGCACCGCGCTGGTCAGCATCGCTTGTCTTACGGCGACCTCGCTGGCCAGGCGGCCAAGATCGGCGCCAAGTCCGGCCATCACCGTGGCCGCCATCGGTCCGATGACGAACAGCAGTGCAAGCACGATCAGCACGGCATTCAGCGCGGTCTCGGTGCCTTTGATGGAGAGATAGCGGCGTGGCGCGACCGGCAGGCTGGTATCTCCGACCACGTTGGCGCCAAGCCGCGTCAGCGCCAGCACCACGACGAAGGTCAATGCGATTTGCAGCAGGGTCAGCGTCACCGCCCGCGACGGATCGAAATCGAAGCGCAGCGCCTGGTAGATGCCGACCTCGAGCGTCGTCGCGGCCGGCCCGCCGCCGAGCGTCAGCACGATGGTGAACGAGGTGATGCAGAGCATGAAGACAAGCCCGGCGACACCTGGCAAGGCGGCACGCAAGGTCGGCCACTCGATCAGCCGGAAGGCCGGCCGCGCCCCCATGCCGAGCTGGCTCGCCAGCCGCCACTGGTCGGAAGGTATGGTCCGCAGCGCCTCCAGAAATAGCCTGGTCGCCAGTGGCAGGTTGAAGAAAACGTGAGCGATTAGAATGCCGGACAGGCCATAGATTCCCGGCCAGCTCTGACCGCCAGCAGCACTGAACAGACCGGCGAAATATCCGGCACGGCCATAGAGGGCGAGGATGCCGAGTGCCGCGACGATCGCCGGCAGGGCCAGGGGTATGGCGAAGAGTTGCAGGATGAAGGCGCGGCCGAAGAAAGCTGGATGCCGCGACAGCGCGCGCGCCACGAACAATGCCGGGCCGACTGAAAGCAGCGTCGAGAGCGCCGCCTGCCAGAGCGTGAAGCGGATAACGCGCAGGAGATAGGCGTCGAAGGCCCCCCGCGCGCCGGATAAGTCGTGGGCACCCTCGATGATCAGGCCGGCAAACGCCCCGCCAATGAGGAGCGCGATTGCAGCGAGTGCGAGGACACCGGCGGTGGTGCGGGGGTCAGCGCGTTGCACGCTGCACCATCTGCCTCGATATCATCGACTGGCGGGGACTTGACGAACGTGACTGCCGGACATCTCCCCCACGAGGGGGAAGATCGGATGTCGCTGCGGCTTCCGCCAATCTCAAACGCTGCCAGGAACGAGCCGGCAACGAAGCTGCCAATCTCCCCCCTTGTGGGGGAGATGTCCGGTCCATCCTCTGCAGCAGCTGCGCTGCAGCTGCGGAGGACGGGCAGGACAGAGGGGGGCGCCGGAGGGCGATCATCTTTCAATCATATAGCCAAACTACTTGCTCATCACCGCCAGCCATTCATCCACCCAGGCCTTGCGGTTGGCCGCGACCTCCTCGGGGCTGAACAGCAAGGTCTTGGCCGGCTTGACCAGTCTGTCGAAGGCCGGGTTGAGCGGTTTGTCGGTCTTGCCGGCCGGGAACATCCAGTTGGTCTCCGGGATGGCGTCCTGGAATTTCGGTCCGGTCATGAAGGCCATGAACTTTTCCGCCAGCGGATTCTTGGCCCCCGTGGTGGTGACGCCCGCGACCTCGATCTGCAGGTACTCGCCCTCGTCGAAGGACGCCGCCTGGTAGCGCTCGGTGTTTTCGGCGACCATGTGATAGGCCGGCGAGGTGGTGTAGGACAGCACCATGGGCGCCTCGCCCTTGGTGAACAAGCCGTAGGCCTCGCTCCAGCCCGGCGTCACGGTCAGCACCTTGGCCTTGAGCTTGGCCCAGGCCTCCGGCGCCTTGTCGCCATAGACCGACTTGACCCACAACAGCAGGCCGAGACCCGGTGTCGAAGTGCGCGGATCCTGGATGACGATCTTGTCGTCGGCGCTGCCTTCGACCAGCTCCTTCAGGCTCTTCGGCGGTGTCTTCAGCTTCTGCGTGTCATAGACGACGGCGAAATAGCCGTAGTCGAAGGGAACAAAAGTGTCGTCGCTCCAGCCACCCGGCACGTTGACCTCCGTCACCGCGCCATGCGGCGCGAACAGGCCGCTGGCCTTGGCGTCGGCGGTGAGGTTGGTGTCGAGGCCAAGCACGATGTCGGCCTTGGTCGAGGCGCCTTCGAGCTTGACGCGGTTGAGCAAGGCCACGCCATCGGCGACCGAGACGAACTCGACATCGCAGCCGCATTCCGCCTCGAACTCCTTCTTCACAACCGGGCCGGGACCCCAGTCGGCGGTGAAGCTTTCATAGGTGTAGACGGTGAGCTTGTCCTTGGCCAAGGCCGGTCCGGACAGGGCCAGGACCATTGCCGAGACAAGAGAGTATAAAAGCGTGCGCATCGGCGCCTCCTTCGTTCGAGTTGAAGGGAATTGAGGCGTCGGACTGTCCGAAACGTCTAATCCCTCCGCCGGTACAAACCGGATCAGGTTCAGCGGGTTGGCGAGACTGCCTCTCAGCCGGTCCGCGAAGATCGCGTCCGGCACCCCGTTAGAGCGCCTCGACACATAGGCCCGGCCGGCGAACCACGCAAGCGGAGTTTGCCGGCCTTCCGTTTCCCGTGCCGGGCTGGTAAGGGCGACAGGATATGAGCACATTCACCATCCTGCTTGGCGGCGATCTCATCCGCACGCCGCGGCTCGACCGCCATGTCGAACGTTCCCGCGTGATCGCCGCCGACGCCGGCATCGGCCACGCGCGGCTGCTGGACCTTACCCCGGAGCTGTGGGTGGGCGATTTCGATTCCGTGCCGGCCAATCTGCCTGACGATCTCGCCGCCGTACCGCGCCGGACCTT
Source organism: Mesorhizobium sp. M0152 (assembly GCF_040322415.1). Classification (NCBI taxonomy): domain Bacteria; kingdom Pseudomonadati; phylum Pseudomonadota; class Alphaproteobacteria; order Hyphomicrobiales; family Phyllobacteriaceae; genus Mesorhizobium; species Mesorhizobium sp. M0152. The sequence continues at coordinate 177,543 of NZ_JAMYTH010000008.1, read as the reverse complement.
TCCGGCGGAGAAGGACCAGACCGACGGTGAACTGGCGATCGCGGCTGCGCTCGAACGCGGTGCGACCCGTCTCGTGCTTGCAGGCGCCTTCGGCGGCAAGCGCGCCGACCACGCCTTCCTGCATATGGCACTCGGCCTGCGGCTGGCCGAGGCGGGAACGGAAGTGCTCTTGACCAGCGGCGCCCAGGAAGGCGTTCCTCTGCTGTCCGGGAAAGCCGGTTTCGACTATGCCGCCGGCACGCTGTTTTCGATCCTTGGCTTCTCCGAACTTGCCGGCCTGACCGTTTCCGGCGCCAAATGGCCGCTGAACCACGTCCAGGTGGCGTTCGGCTCGTCGCTGACCATCTCCAACGAAGTCAAGGGCAGCCTTGAGATCGCCCTCGGCCACGGCCGCGCGATGCTGCTTGCTCATCCCTATCCACTACCTGAAAGCTGACATGGCCCCGCCCCTTCTCAATCTCGACGGGATAAAACTGACCTTTGGTGGCGCGCCGCTGCTCGATGGCGCCGCCTTGACCGCCTCGGCCGGCGACAAGATCGCGCTGGTCGGCCGCAATGGGTCCGGCAAGTCGACGCTGCTCAAGATCGCCGCCGGACTGATCGAGCCGCAGGACGGCGAGGTGTTCCGCCAGCCTTCGGCGACCGTCCGCTATTTGCCGCAGATGCCCGACATGGAAGGCTTCGCGACCGTGCGCGCCTATGTCGAGGCCGGGCTTGGCCCCGCCGACGATCCCTACCGCGCCAGCTACCTGATGGAACACCTCGGCCTGTCGGGCGAAGAGCGGCCGAACGACCTGTCCGGCGGCGAGGCCAGGCGCGCGGCACTTGCCCGCGTCATGGCGCCGGAACCCGACATTCTGCTGCTCGATGAGCCGACCAACCATCTCGATCTGTCAGTCATCGAATGGCTGGAAGAGGAACTCGTTCGCACCTCCTCCGCCCTCATCGTCATCTCGCACGACCGCCGCTTTCTCGAACGCGTGTCGCGTGCCACCGTCTGGCTCGATCGCGGCCAGACCCGCAGGCTGGACAAGGGCTTTGGCCATTTCGAGGAGTGGCGCGACCTCGTGCTGGAGGAGGAAGAGCGCGAGCAGCACAAGCTCGGCCGCCAAGTCGTGCGCGAGGAGCACTGGCTACGCTATGGCGTGACGGCAAGACGCAAGCGCAACATGCGCCGGCTGGGCGAATTGCAGACCATGCGCCAGCGTTTTCGCGGCCATCGCGGCGCCGAAGGTTCGGCCACCATGGTGGCGAGCGACGCCGCCGAATCCGGCAAGCTGGTAATCGAGGCCAAGAATATCGAGAAGAGTTTTGGCGACCTCACCGTGGTCAAGGGCTTCTCGACCCGCATCCAGCGCGGCGACCGCATCGGCCTCGTCGGCCCGAACGGCGCCGGCAAGACGACGCTCTTGAAGATGCTGACCGGCGAACTGGCGCCGGACGCCGGCTCCGTGCGGTTGGGCACCAACCTGGAGATCGCCACGCTCGACCAGAAGCGCGAAGCGGTCGATCCGCAGGAGACGCTGGCGCAATATCTCACCGACGGACGCGGCGAGAACCTCGTCATCAATGGCGAGCAGCGCCATGTCGTCTCCTACATGAAGGACTTCCTGTTCAAGCCGGAGCAGGCGCGCACGCCGGTGCGCGAGCTTTCCGGCGGCGAGCGGGCGCGGCTGATCCTGGCGCGCGTGCTGGCACGGCCGGCAAACCTTCTGGTGCTCGATGAGCCGACCAACGATCTCGACATGGAGACGCTGGAACTCTTGCAGGAACTGGTCGCCGGCTTTGCCGGCACGGTCATCCTGGTCAGCCACGACCGCGATTTCCTTGACCGCACCGTGACCAGCATCATCGCGCCCGATGGCGGCGGCCGCTGGATCGAATATGCCGGCGGCTATTCCGACATGCTGGCGCAGCGCGGCGGCACCAGGCTCGATGACCGCAAGGCGCGCGCGAAGGCCGAGGCCGGCGAAGCGCCGGCGACGGGCAAAGGCGAGCCGGCAGCGTCAAAAGGGCCAGCGAAGAAACTGTCGTTCAAGCAAAAGTTCGCACTGGAATCGCTGCCGAAAAAAATCGAGGCGGTGATGGCCTCGATCTCACGGCTGGAGAATAACATCGCCGACCCCGCCTATTACGAGCGCGATCCGGCCTCGTTCCAGAAAACCATCGCCGCTCTCGACAAGGAGCGCGCGACACTGGCGGCGCTCGAGGAAGAATGGCTTGAGCTGGAAATGTTGCGCGAGGAGATGGAGGGGTGAGATCGCAACTGAACTTTTATGCGCGTACAATATGCGCATAAAAGGAGGTGGTTTCTGTGCTTCAGTCGACGCCAAAACCTCAGCGACAATCTGTTAACACGTCCATCGACTCCCAGTTGATCGAGGACGCCAAGGCGTTGGGCATCAATATCTCACGCGCCGCCGAGGCAGGTATCGCGAAAGCGATTGCGGCGGAAAAAACCCGTCGATGGCAAGAAGAGAACAGAGAAGCCATTGATAGCTCTAATGAATATGTCAGACGCAACGGACTGCCATTGGCCAAACATCGGCTGTTTTGATGGCACGCTACGATCTCTATCGAAATGCCGAAGGTACGGTTATCTTCTCGACGTTCAGTCTGAGCTTCTTGAAGGACTGGGCACGAGGGTCGTCGTTCCGTTGATGCCGCCCAACATAGCCCCGGTTCCGGGCGACGGCTAAACCCGACTTTCGCCATAGATGGCAAAGATCATGTGATGGTCACACAGTTCATATCAGCCTTGACAGCATCTGAATTGGCGGATGCCGAGGGAAATCTTTCCAAGCACCACGACGACATCGTCGCCGCGCTCGACATGCTGTTTCAGGGCTTCTGACCGGAGTCGGCCGTTGCCTCGACTTCAGCCCGCCGTCTTCGCTTGCCAGGCCTTGATAGCCTCGTCGAACACCTTTTCGCCGGGAATGCCTTTTTCCATGGTCAGCAGCGCCCGTCGTCCGGTCTTGTAGACCACCGGCACGTCGATCCAGTCCTGGCCGCGAAGCAGCGTCAAATTGGCGTCTTCGTCGGCCTTGGTGTCGTTGAGCGCGACGAGGAAGAACCCATCGGCGATCTTGGCCGGGATACCGATCAGCGGGCTGCCGGCGTCCTGTTCGGAGCCTTTCATGGCGACGCGCAGGATGTTGTCGACACCGCCGCCCTCGAAGCCGTCGGGCGTCAGGAAGATCATCTCGATGATATGGCTGGCCGGCAAGGTCTGGTCGGTGTTGCGGCGGATGGTCATGCGCAACTGGATGTCCTTGCCGGGAATGGTCGCTTCGGCGCGGATCGCCGGCTCCGGCGGCAGGTCACCGCCGGGCGATTCCTGCACCAGCGACCAGACGATGTTGCCAGGCTCGGCCGAACCCTGCGCAGTGCTGGTGCGCTCCTCGTAGAAGATCGCTTTCTGGCCGACCGGCAGCGACGTTTGCGCCGGTGCCGGTGCCGGGGCAGGCGCCGTCGGCGCGGCGCCTGCCGGCGCTGGCGGAGTGGCGGTCGCATCGGCCGGCGCAGCCGGTGCTCCATTGGCGGGCGGCGTCGCCTGTGCCGCCGGCGGAGCCGTATTCGCGGCAGGTGCGGCGGCGGGCGGCGTGCCGGCGCTCGGTGCGGCAATCGCCGGCGCGTTGGTCGCGGATGGCGGCGTCGTCAGTGCTGCGACGGATTCACCCTCGCCTACGCCGCTTTGCCCGCCGGCCGGGCCGGGATCTACCTCGCTGCCTTGTGGCGTCAGCCGCTGCGTGAACTTTGTTCCTTCGGCCTCGGTGCCGGCTGCGGGCGCTGGTTGGGCATCGGTGGCCGGCTTGGCCGGAGCTGGTTTCACCGGCTCGGTCTTCGCCACCTTGCTGCCATCGAGACCCAGCATCTTGCCGAAGGCGTCCTTGTTCAGCCAGATGCCGTAGCCACCACCGGCAACGACCAGCAAGATGGCCATGGCGGCGATCAGTCCGCCATAGCTGCGCTTGCGCTCGGCAGGCCGAGGGCGCTGGAAAGTCTCGGTCGCCGCCGGCTCGTCGTCACTCGGAAAGACATCCTCGCCCTCGTCGCGGTCCGCACCCATGCCCGGCAAGGCCTGGCCGGCGAAGTCCGGGACGGGCTGCACCGGAACCGAAGCGGGCTTTTGCCAACTCGGCTCGACCTTGGCGGCCGGCGGTGGGGCGGGCCGGGAGGGCTCAGGCTTGGCGGCGGGCGGTGCCGGCAAGACTGGTTCTGCCGGCGACCGTGTATGACTTGGCTGGTTCTTGTTCCGATCGATCGAGGAAAAGATGTGTTCCAGTTCGGCGAGCGGATCGGACTCCGGCAGGCTCTTGGCATAGTCCCGCTCGATGCCCGCGATGGCGTCTTCCAAAGAGCGTTTCTGTTTGCTTATGACGTCGGCGGAAAGCGGCGGCGAAAACTCCCCAAGTTTCCTTTGGAGCGCGGAACGCGCGCTATCATAGATCCGCTTGCGCGTATCGAGCGCCGGCTCGTCGTGCTTGTCGAGCTGTTTTTTCAGAACAGAAACGAAATCTGCCATGCTTGGGTCGACCTGTATTTTGCTCCCGGACCGGCCCCCGCAAATCAGCCGCCATGCCCGGAAAGGCTTGAGAAACTAGTCTTGAAACGGATCGGTCACAAGTATCGTGTCGTCCCGTTCCGGGCTGGTGGAGAGCAGTGCGACCGGCGCGCCGATCAACTCCTCGATGTGTCGGACGTATTTGACCGCCTGGGCCGGAAGATCGTTCCAGCTGCGCGCCCCGGCAGTGGTGCCTTTCCAGCCCTCAAGCGTCTCATAGACCGGTTCGACGCGGGCCTGCGCACCCTGGCTGGCCGGCAGATAGTCGATCATCTCGCCATCGAGCCGATAGCCGGTGCAGACCTTGATCTCGTCCAGTCCGTCGAGCACGTCGAGCTTGGTCAGCGCGATGCCCTTGATGCCGTTGACGGCGACGGCCTGGCGCACCAGCACCGCGTCGAACCAGCCGCAGCGACGCTTGCGGCCGGTGACGACGCCGAATTCATGGCCGCGCGTGCCGAGGAACTCGCCGATCTCGTTCTTCTGTTCGGTCGGGAACGGGCCTTCGCCGACGCGCGTGGTGTACGCCTTGGTGATGCCGAGCACATAGCCGATGGCGCCTGGGCCGACGCCGGAGCCGGCAGCCGCCTGCCCGGCCACCGTATTGGACGAGGTGACGAAGGGATAGGTGCCGTGATCGATGTCGAGCAGTGTGCCTTGAGCGCCCTCGAACAGGATGCGTTCGCCGGCCCGGCGCTTGTCGTCGAGTATCTTCCAGACGCGATCCATATAGGGCAGGATGTCATTCGCGATCGAGGTCAATTCCGCCATGATCGCGTCATGCGTGACCTCGCCATGGCCGAGCCCGCGACGCAGTGCGTTGTGATGCGTCAGCAGCCTGTCGACCTTCAAGGGCAGTGTTTCCAAATCCGCCAGATCCATCACCCGAACCGCGCGCCGGCCCACCTTGTCCTCATAGGCGGGGCCGATGCCACGGCGAGTCGTGCCAATCTTCGTTCCGGAATTGGAGGCGGCATCCTCGCGGAATCCGTCCAGCTCTCGGTGCAGGGAAAGGATTAGCGCTGTGTTTTCGGCTATTTTCAGGCGATCCGGCGTCACGTCGACGCCCTGTCCCTTGAGCTTCGCCACCTCGGCCACGAAAGCGTGCGGGTCGAAGACGACGCCATTGCCGATGATGGAAAGCTTGCCTTGCCGCACGACACCGGACGGCAGCAGCGACAGCTTGTAGACCTTGCCGTCGACGACCAGCGTGTGGCCGGCGTTGTGGCCGCCCTGGAAACGCACCACGACATCGGCGCGCTCCGACAGCCAGTCGACGATCTTGCCCTTGCCTTCGTCGCCCCACTGCGAGCCGACGACCACCACATTGGCCATGTTTCTTTTCCCTTGAGACGCCGCCGAGCGGCTTTAATATGGTTCGAAACGACAGGCCTCTATAACGTCAAGAGCAAGGCGATGCGACCTTTCTTTGCCGTCGAAAATGCCCTGAGGCACAACAATTTTCGGCTTTGACATCCTTTACTTGGCCGGGCGAGGGCAATAGGCCCGCAAGGACCACCAGTTCAGTCCTCCCGGCGGCGACCCGCGATGCATCGAAGCGCCTACATATTCCTGATGCTCACCACCTTGCTGTGGGGCGGCAACTCGGTGGCCGGCAAGCTGGCGGTCGATCATGTTTCGCCGATGACGCTGGTCTTCCTGCGCTGGGCGCTGGCCGTGCTGATCTTGCTGCCGGTCGGCTGGAAGACAATCCAGGAGGACTGGCCGGTAGTGCGCAGGCACTGGTTCGTTCTGGCCGCGCTCGGCGCCAGCGGCTTCACCTTGTTCAACACCATCTTCTACACGGCGCTCAACTATACGACGGCGATCAACGTCTCGATCGAACAGGCGGCGATGCCGATCCTGATCATGACAGCCAATTTCATCTTCTTTCGCTTGCGCGTGAACTGGGCGCAGATCGTCGGCGTGGTGCTGACCATCTTCGGCGTCATCCTGACAGCCTGCCACGGCGACCCCCGCCGGCTGCTGACATTGGAGCTCAATTTCGGCGACGCCATCATGCTGGTCGCGGTCGTCCTCTACAGCGGTTATTCCGTCGGGCTGCGGCTCAAGCCGGTGATGCGCTGGCAAAGCCTGATGCTGGCCATGTCGATGGCCGCGCTCGCCACCTCGCTGCCCTTTTTCCTGTGGGAGGTCGCTGCCGGCAATGTCATCGTGCCCGACGCGCGCGGCTGGGCGGTGATCGTCTATACCGCGATCGGCGCCTCGGTCGTCTCGCAGATCCTCTACATCAGGGGCAACGAGCTGATCGGCGCCAACCGCGCCGGCCTGTTCATCAATCTGGTGCCGATCTTCGGCACGCTGCTTTCGGTGCTGATCGTCGGCGAGACGTTCCAGCTCTACCAGGCGCTGGCGCTTGTGCTCGTGCTGGGCGGCATCGCTCTTGCCGAATATAGCGGGCGAAAGATGGCGATGCTGCCGTCGGCCAGGACGCGTTGAGCAATCGGAAGGCGCGGGTCAGGCCGCGCCTTCTGGATCTCCACGACAGGCTGGATCAAATCGTGTTGACGTCGAACTGCAGCCGCTTGGCTGAATCGATCGACTTGTGCGCCTTGACCTGCTCCAGCACTTTTTCCGGGAACGGCGCGTCGAGATAGAGCAGCGCGATGGCATCGCCGCCCGGCCGGTTGCGGCCAAGCTGGAAGTTGGCGATGTTGACGCCGTTCTCGCCGCAGACCGTGCCGAGCAGGCCTATGATGCCGGGGGCATCGGCATTGGTCGTATAGAGCATGTGCTGGCCGACTTCGGCGTCGAGATTGATGCCCTTGATCTGGATGAAGCGCGGCTTGCCGTCGGAGAAGCAGGTGCCGGCGATCGAGCGCGTCCTGTGCTCGGTCGTGACGGTGAGCTTTATGTAGCCGTCGAATACGCCGGATTTGTCCCGCTTGACCTCGGCGACGATGATGCCACGCTCCTTCACCATGATCGGCGCCGACACCATGTTGACGTCGGCGACCTGCGGCCGGATCAGGCCGGCAAGGGCAGCGCTGATCAGCGCCCGCGTATTCATGGTCGCGGTCGAGCCGTCGAACAGGATCTCCACTTCCTTGATCGGATCTTCGGTGACCTGGCCGACAAAGGCGCCGAGCACTTCGGCGAGCTTGACGAAGGGTTTGAGCCGCGGCGCTTCTTCCGCCGTGATCGACGGCATGTTGATGGCGTTGGAGACGGCGCCCTTGATCAGATAGTCGGCCATCTGTTCGGCGACCTGCAGCGCGACGTTCTCCTGCGCTTCGGCCGTCGAAGCGCCGAGATGCGGCGTCGCCACCACGTTCTCCATGCCGAACAGGGCGTTCTGCTCGGCCGGCTCGACCTCGAACACGTCGATGCCGATGCCGGCGACCTTGCCGCTCTTCAGCGCCGCGACCAGGTCGGCCTCGACGATCAGCCCACCGCGGGCGCAGTTGATGATACGCACACCGTTCTTCATCCTGGCAATCGCCGCGGCATCGATGATGTTGCGCGTCTTGTCGGTTAGCGGCGTGTGCAGCGTGATGAAGTCGGCTCGCGCGAACAGCTCGTCGAGTTCGACCTTGTCGACGCCGAGCTCCTCGGCACGTTTGTCCGACAGGAACGGGTCGAAGGCAATGACGTGCATCTTGAGGCCGACGCCGCGCGTGGCGACGATCGAGCCGATGTTGCCGCAGCCGATGATTCCCAGCGTCTTGCCGGTGATCTCGACGCCCATGAAGCGGTTCTTTTCCCATTTGCCGGCATGCGTCGATGCGTTGGCTTCCGGGATCTGGCGGGCGAGCGCGAAGATCATCGCGACCGCGTGTTCGGCTGTCGTGATCGAATTGCCGAAGGGTGTATTCATCACGATGATGCCCTTGCGGCTCGCCGCGGGGATATCGACATTGTCGACGCCGATGCCGGCGCGGCCGATGACCTTGAGCTTGGTGGCGGCGTTGATCAGCTTCTCGGTGACCTTGGTCGCCGAGCGGATGGCGAGGCCGTCATACTGGCCGATCACTTCGAGCAGCTTTTCCTTGTCCTTGCCGAGGTCGGGCAGGTAGTCGACCTCGACGCCGCGATCCTTGAAGATCTGCACGGCGGTGGGGGAAAGTTTGTCTGAGACGAGAACGCGGGGCGCCATGGCGGCCTCCTTGAAAATAGGATTGATCGGCGGAATGGGCGGCCCGCAGGCCGCGAATGATCTCAGGCCGCAGCCTTGAGCGACGCCTTCTGCGCGGCAAAGGCCCAGTCGAGCCAAGGCAGCAGCGCTTCGAGGTCGGATGTCTCGACCGTCGCGCCGCACCAGATGCGCAGGCCGGGCGGCGCGTCGCGATAGGAGCCGATGTCGTAGGCGACACCTTCCTTGTCGAGTGCGGAGACCAGGCCCTTGGCGAAGGCCGCCTGCGCGTCCGCGTCGAGTGCCGCGATATCCGGGTCCGTGAAGGACAGGCACACGGAGGTGTTCGACCGCGTCGCCGGCAGGGTGGCGAGATGCCCGAGCCAGGAAGACTTGCCGACAAAACCGTCGAGCACGGCGGCATTGGCGTCGGCCCTGGCGACCAGCGCGTCGAGGCCGCCGATCGACTTCGCCCATTGAAGCGCGTCGAGATAGTCCTCGACGCACAGCATCGACGGCGTGTTGATGGTTTCGCCCTTGAAGATGCCTTCGATCAGCTTGCCGCCCGAGGTGAGGCGGAAGATCTTCGGCAGCGGCCATGAAGGCTTGTAGGTCTCCAGCCGCGCGACGGCGCGGGGCGACAGGATCAGCATGCCGTGTGCGCCCTCGCCGCCCAGCACTTTCTGCCAGGAGAAGGTGACGACATCGAGTTTTTCGAAATCGAGCTTTTGCGCGAACGCCGCCGAGGTCGCGTCGCAGATCGTCAGGCCTTGGCGGTCGGCCGGAATGAAATCGCCATTCGGCACGCGCACGCCTGACGTCGTGCCGTTCCAGGTGAAGACCACGTCGCGATCGAAATCGATCTTCGCCAGATCCGGCAGTTCGCCGTAGCCCGCTTCGAGCTTGCGCACGTCGGCTAGCTTCAATTGCTTGACCACATCGGTGACCCAGCCGGAACCAAAACTCTCCCAGGCGACCATGTCGACGCCGCGCTCGCCGAGCAGCGACCACAGCGCCATCTCGACGGCGCCTGTGTCCGACGCCGGCACGATACCGATGCGGTAGTCGGCAGGAACCTGGAGGATTTCGCGCGTCAGCGCGATCGCCTGCTCGAGCTTGGTCTTGCCGACCTTGGCGCGGTGGGAACGGCCCAGCGCAGCGTTCTTCAACGCCTCGACCGACCAGCCGGGGCGTTTCGCACAGGGACCTGAGGAAAAATTGGGGTTTGCCGGACGGAGTCCGGGCTTCGCATGCGTCGTCATCGTGGTCTATCCTTCCAGATAGTGGCCCCTCGTTGGGGAGGGGTGGCCCACGGACGGCGATATGCGTTCAGGCTTCGGGCGTCAAGAGGAAAGTTTTTGTCGCTGCCGGGATACCGGCGATCCACGATCAGCATCGCGTGATTTTTCAAACGCAAACGGCGGACCGCAGGGATCCGCCGCCAAGGTCCCGGGCTGCCCCAGGCCTACCAGAGATCGTAGCGCAGCCCGAGCTTGACCTGATGGTTGCTGATGCCCTTGTGGACCGGATAGGAAGTCAGGCTTTCGGCCGTCACATATTCGGCATCCGGGGCGGAGAAATACTGATAGCCCAGATCGACGGAAACGTTCTTCGTCACCTGATAGGCCAGACCGGCATTCAGCGTATAGGCGAAGGAATACTGCGTCTTGTCTTCCTCCTGGACGAAATCGTCGGTGGGGTCGAAATTGTTGGTGAAATAGCTCGCCGAAAGCTTGTGCGTGCTCTGCACGATGCCGACGCCACCGCCCAGATAGGGTGTGATCCCGACATAAGTGCCGAGGTCGACGTAGCCGTTGAGCATGAGCGAGTACGCGTAGTTCTTCAGGTCAGCCGAGGCTTGGGTGTACGCTACCGTGCTCCCGGAATCGTCATAGCCGACGCCGATCTTGTTGCCGGGAAGATAGCCGAGATTGAGATCGGCGCGCAGATAATCGTTGAAGTGGTAGCCGAAGCCTATGCTGGCAAAGATCGGGTCTTCTTTTTCGTCGAAGCTCGCGGGCGTGAAGGCGAAATCATCGTTCTTGAAGCTCTTCTGCACCAGATAGGAAACATCGCCGCGCAGATACCAGCCGGAACCGACTTCGACCGGCACGTAGTCGGGCGCCTGATCGACATAGATCGGCGGATCGTAGTCGGCGGCGAGCACGGGGGTCAGCGGCATGAGGCCGAGTGCGGCTAGCGCCAGCACCATACGCGATGTGAGTGTCATGGTCCCCGACTCCCCGGATTTGGCGCCGCCCGCAACCGCGACGGCAGCCATCGTTTCAAGAGGCATTGTTAACCATAGTGGTTAAGTCGGGGTTAAGGCTAACAGAGCGTTAGCGAATTGATTTCCGAAGTGCCGGTTCATTTGCAAACGCGCAAACAAAAAACCGCCCGGCTGTTGCCGGGCGGTCGACGAATTCCTGGAACGGCGAGGCGATTACTTGGTGTAGATCGGTTCGGGTTCGGGCTGGTAGGCCACGACCGGTGCGGCGCATCCATTGTTGCCGCCGAACTGGTAGCGCAGGCCACCGCGCACCTCGTGGGTATTGAAGCCGCGATCGAAGCCGGGACCCGAGCTGCTCGCATCCCATTCGAACATGCGGCCGCCCTGAATATGGGAGAAGCGATAGCCCGCATCGAGGATGATCTTGTCGGTCAAGCAGTAGGAAGCGCCTGCCATCAGAGCGTAAGCGAAGCGCCAGTTGGCCGCACCGGGATTGTGTTCGGTGGTGTTCGGATCGTAGACATCGTCCCACTTGACGCGCGCACCACCGATACCGGCGCCGACATAGGGCGTGATGCCGTGATAGGTGCCGATATCGACATAGGCGTTGGCCAGCAGCAGCAAGGCGCTCATCTTCGACACTTCGGTCGAGGTCGTGGTGAGGTCCGAGGTTCCGCCGTCGAAGTTCGACTTGAACCAGTAGTCGGCGGTCAGATCCGTGCGGAAGTAGTCGTTGACCTTGTAACCGACACCGGCGCCGAGCGAGAAACCGCCCTTGAGCTTGCCGAAATCGAACGACCTGTCGCCAGGTGTGATGATGGTGGTGACGGGATCGACGGTGTAGGTCGTATAGTCGATGCCACGCACATCAGACTTGTGATAGTCGAGGTCGCCACGGATATACCAGCCGCCGACTTCGGCAGGCTGCTCATAGACCGCCGGCGGCGGAGCCTCTTCGACCACCGGCGGTTCCACGAAATCGGCTGCGAACACCGGCCATGCCAGGCCCGCGAACAGCGCGGCGAACAAGGCCTTCCTTGCTGTATTGAACATGCTTGTCACCCCTGAGAAGCTCGGAACGGCGATCGCGTCCGAAATGCGATTGGCTTTCAGTCGTGGATAATGAATTGCAAAGGTTAAAAGGCGTTTAACCCTGTTGCTTAACCACGAATCTCCAGATTTCGAGTCATTGGCCAACAAAAGAAGCCCGCCGGAGAGGCGGGCTTTACATGAGTGAAAGCGCTTCGGCGCGACACCCTTCCGGGCGCGCTGGATTTAGGCGGCGCTGCGGGTTTCGGAGATGACCTCGACAATGTCGTTGACGACGGCCTCGACCAGTTGCGGATCGTCGCCCTCGGCCATGACGCGGATCAGCGGCTCGGTACCGGATGGCCGGATGACCAGCCGTCCGGCCTTGCCGAGGCGATGGCGGCCATCTTCGATGGCGGCCTTGACCAGGGCTTCCTCGAGCGGCTTGCCGCCGACGATGCGCACGTTCTTCAAGAGTTGCGGCACCGGCTCGAATTTCTTCGACAGTTCGCTGACCGGCCGGCTCTGCCGTTTGATGCAGGCCAGCACCTGCAACGCGGAAACGAGGCCGTCGCCGGTGGTCGAGAAATCCGACAGCACGATGTGGCCCGACTGTTCGCCGCCGACATTGAGCCCATGCGCGCGCATATGCTCCACGACATAACGGTCGCCGACCTTGGTGCGGTGCAATTGCAGCTTCATGTCGCCGAGGAAGCGTTCGAGGCCGAGATTGGACATTACCGTCGAAACGACACCGCCGCCGGCGAGCCGCCCGTTCTGGTGCCAGGACTCGGCGATCAGCGCCATGATCTGGTCGCCATCGACGATCGCGCCGTTTTCATCGACGATGACGACGCGGTCGGCATCGCCGTCGAGCGCGATGCCGATGTCGGCGCGCACTTCGTGCACCTTCTTCTGCAAGCCGGCCGGATGGGTCGAGCCGCATTCCTTGTTGATGTTGAAGCCGTTGGGCTCGACATTGATGGCCACGACTTCCGCGCCCAGTTCCCACAGTGCCTCGGGCGCCACCTTGTAGGCGGCGCCATTGGCGCAATCGACCACGATCCTGAGGCCCGAAAGCGACATCGAGCGCGGCAAGGTGCGCTTGGCGAACTCGATATAGCGGTCATGGACGCCGTCGACACGCTTGGCGCGACCAAGCCCGTCGGAATCGGCGAGCGCCAGTTCGATGTCCTTGTCGAGCATGCTCTCGATGCGCTCTTCGATCTCGTCGGAGAGCTTGTAGCCGTCGGGTCCAAACAGCTTGATGCCGTTGTCGTAATAGGGATTGTGCGAAGCCGAGATCATGACGCCGATATCGGCGCGCAGCGAACGCACCAGCATGGCAACCGCCGGTGTCGGGATCGGGCCGAGCAGGAACACGTCCATGCCGGCCGCGCAAAGGCCGGCCACCATGGCGTTCTCGATCATATAGCCGGAGAGCCTGGTGTCCTTGCCGAGGACGACACGATGGCGGTGGCTGCCACGCTGGAACGACAGGCCGGCGGCCATGCCGACCCGCATGGCGATTTCCGCGGTCATTGGAAACTTGTTGGCGCGTCCGCGAATACCATCCGTGCCGAAGTAATTTCCTGCCATTCTAGCCTGTATCCCCGATCGTTCTTGCCCGGCACGTCATGCCACAATTGGCCGGTGCGCTATCATCACATTGTGTGATTATATGTTACCAATCCTTAGAAATTCATTGTTGTGCACTGCACACAACACTGCGCCGGCCCAGCATGGCGAGACTGTCCCGCCGCAATATACAAGTTACGCGAGCCATTCGGCGCGAATGCGCCGGGAAAACCTTGTCCTGAAGCCGGCAAGCGACAACAATTTCATCACCTTGCCGGGAGGCGCCGGTTTTCGGCGATATATACGTAACTTAGCATCTGGCGCAACCGGTCGTTGAGCGTTATTGATTTGCCGGGACGTATAATGGGCTGCTGCAACGGAGAAACGCTATGCTCATCCACCGACTTGCCACTTTGACCGGCCTCGCCGTAGTGACGTTGTTCCTGGCGGCACCAGCCAGCGCGCTGACGATGGCCGAATGCAGCACGAAATATAATGCCGCCAAGGACGCGGGGACGCTTTCCGGACAGACCTGGAACCAGTTCCGCAAGGCCCAGTGCGGTACCGATGCCGCGGCCGCGACCGATACCAAGGCAGCCGATACCAAGAAGGCCGCCGAAACGAAACCGGCCAAGGCGACAAAGGCCGCGGCGGCTGCCGATGACGGCACCGCGAAAGGCCTGACCGCCAAGGAATGCAGCGCCAAGTACCAGGCGGCAAAAACTGCCGGCACGCTGAACGGCATGAAGTGGAACGACTTCCGCAAGACCGAATGCGCCGCCGGTGCATCCGCCGCCGCCGAGACCACCAAGCCGGCGACCACCAAGGCTGCCGCGGCGGCTTCCGACGACGGCGGCAAGGGCCTGAGCATGGCCGAATGCAGCACCAAGTACCAGGCCGCGAAGACGGCGAATACGCTCAAAGGCATGAAGTGGAACGACTTCCGCAAGGCCGAATGCGGCGCCGCCGCCTCGGATGACGACACCGTGCCTGCCCCGAGCGAGGCAAACTATACCAAGGAGCCGGTAAAGCCGACAGCGGCTGCCCCCAAGGGCGTCACTTTCCCGTCCGCGATCTCGCCGAAATTCGCCGGCGAGACTCCGGCAAAGGGTCGGATGCATACCTGCCTCGAACAGTATTATGCCAACAAGGACGCCAACACGCTTGGCGGTCTCAAGTGGATCCAGAAAGGCGGCGGCTTCTACAGCCTCTGCAATGCCAAGCTGAAGAGCTGATCGGCCCATGTAGCTGAAGATCAAAAGGCCCGCGAACCGCAAGGTTGGCGGGCCGGTTTGTTGCCAATTGCCAGCGATCTATTCAGCCCTCGTTGCCGCCCCCTCCCCTGCGGAACCCGCAGCTCAAGCTTGCCGACACGGGTGACAAGGGTGCGGCCATGATAGCCTGAGCGGTAGCCAAGCCGCTCCGGCGTGCGTTCGCTCTTCGAAGCGCCTCGTCCATCTCGGCCTCGAGCACCTCTTGCATCACCGCACGGATCACTTCGTGCAATTCATCCGGGTTCGAAAGCAGAATGTCTTTGACGGCAGCGCTGGCGGTCTTACTTTCAGTCTTGGTCATGGTGGCGTTCCTTCGCGGGAATCAGGTGACGTTGAACATCACCAGCCTGCCATGACCGCCCTCGCTCAGCGAATTTGCAGAACTCTCAGCACACTACCCGGTCCACCCTCCGCAGCTGCAGCGCAGCTGCTGCGGAGGACGGGCAGGGCAATGAGGACCGGCGCCGACTTCAACAACTGGCCGGTCTTTGGCCGGGTGGATCACCAGCAAAGCCTCCGTTAACAAAAACGCCGCGGACCAGCCGCGGCGTTTTCGAAATCAGTCTCCCGGCAAAGCCTAGCTTGACGGCTGCGGCTCCATTCCGCCTTCGGGCTCGGGGCCCTTCTTGCGGCGGCCACCGGACTTCGGCACGGCTGAGCCACGGCTGGGCGGCGTGTCGTCACCGAGGTCACGCGCGGGCTTCTCGCCGGCGATCAGTTGCTTGATCTCGTCGCCCGACAGCGTCTCGTATTCGAGCAACCCTTGCGCCAGCGCGATCCATTCCTTCTTCTTCTTGGTCAGGATGGACTTCGCCGTCGAATAGGCCTCGTCGATCAGGCGGCGCACTTCGGCGTCGATGATCTGCGCCGTCTCTTCCGAGATGTTCTGCGTGCGCGCCACCGAGTGGCCGAGGAACACTTCCTCCTGGTTGTCGCCATAGGCGACATGGCCGAGCTTGTCGGAGAAGCCCCAGCGCGTGACCATGGCGCGCGCCAGCTTGGTTGCTTGCTCGATGTCGGAGGAAGCGCCCGACGTGATGTTCTCCTTGCCGAACTTGAACTCCTCGGCAACGCGGCCGCCCATCATGATGGCGAGGCGCGAGATCATGTACTTGTAGCTCATGGAATAGCGGTCGCCTTCCGGCAACTGCATGACCATGCCGAGCGCGCGGCCGCGCGGGATGATGGTGGCCTTGTGCAGCGGATCGGCCGACGGCACGTTGAGCGCCAGGATGGCGTGACCAGCTTCGTGATAGGCGGTCAGCTCCTTCTCGGCCTGGGTCATGGCCGAGGAGCGGCGCTCGGCGCCCATCATGATCTTGTCCTTGGCGTCCTCGAACTCGGCCATGGTGACGAGGCGCTTGTTGCGCCGCGCCGCCATCAGCGCCGATTCGTTGACGAGGTTCATCAGGTCGGCGCCGGAGAAGCCCGGCGTACCGCGGGCAACGACCTTGAGATCGACATTGGGCGCCAGCGGCACATTGCGCACATGCACCTTGAGGATCTTCTCGCGGCCGACGATGTCGGGGTTCGGCACCACGACCTGGCGGTCAAAGCGGCCCGGTCTGAGCAGCGCCGGATCGAGTACGTCGGGCCGGTTGGTGGCGGCGATCAGGATGATGCTTTCGTTGGATTCGAAGCCATCCATCTCGACCAGCAGCTGATTCAGCGTCTGCTCGCGCTCGTCATTACCGCCGCCGAGGCCTGCGCCGCGATGGCGGCCCACGGCGTCGATTTCGTCGATGAAGATAATGCAGGGCGCGTTCTTCTTGGCCTGGTCGAACATGTCGCGGACGCGGGATGCGCCGACGCCGACGAACATCTCGACGAAATCCGAACCGGAAATGGTGAAGAACGGCACGTTGGCTTCGCCGGCAACCGAGCGGGCGAGCAGCGTCTTGCCGGTACCCGGAGGGCCGACCAGCAGCACGCCGCGCGGGATCTTGCCGCCAAGGCGCTGGAATTTCTGCGGATCGCGCAGGAACTCGACGATCTCTTCCAGGTCTTCCTTGGCTTCATCGACGCCGGCGACGTCCTGGAAGGTGACGCGGCCATGCGCCTCGGTCAGAAGCTTGGCCTTCGATTTGCCGAAGCCCATGGCCCGGCCGGAGCCGGACTGCATCTGGCGCATGAAGAATATCCACACACCGAGGATCAGGATCATCGGCAGCCAGGAAATCAGATAGCCGAACAGCGAATTGGAACCATCGGTCTCGGGCCGCGCATTGATGGTGACGTTCTTGTCCTGCAGCCGCGAGACCAGCGACGGATCGCCGGGCGAATAGGTCTGGAACCCGCTGGAATTGTCGGTGTAATTGCCGGTGATGCGGGCGCCGGCGATCGTTACCGTCTTGACCCGGCCCGCCGCGACATCCTGCAGGAACTGCGAATAAGGCACATCGCTCGAAGCCCCACGCGTCTGCGGCGTCTGGAACAGATTGAAGAGGGCGATGAGCAGGACCGCTATGATCGCCCAGAGCGCGAGGTTGCGATAGTTCGGATTCATCAATTGTCCCGTTGGCGTCCGCGAGCGGACGCACGTCGTGAGAGGAAACTTGGGCCTAACATAGGGAGAGCACCCCCCATTGCCAAGCAGAACAGCATGTCTGGGTTAAGCTTTCGCCCATCATCGTCCGGCACTATGGCCGCGGAAAGGCGGGGCGGGAGGCGACGGCGCGCCGATCAGTTCCGCGACGGACCGCGCCGGCGCCAGATCGAAGGACGGCAGAAAACGGGCAAAGGGCGCAATGACCGGTCGCGCGACGAACCCTTGCGATGCTGGCCGGTCCTGCGGCAGGCCAGGGTTTTCAATGGCTTGCCGCGATGCCGGCTCGGCCGCTAGCGCGGCGCGCATCAGGCTTTGCGGTGCTTCCTCGTCGGCGATTGCCAGCCGCCTGGCCGCGACAGCCCCCAATGGCGCGATCAACAATGTGCCTGACCTGTCGTCCAATGTGATGCGGCGGCGGCCGTCCCAGACGGCGTCGTTGGCGACCATGGCGCCGAGCGGCAAGCCGCGCGCCTCGCGGCGCAGGAAGATGCCGGCGCGCCGGAAATCGACAACCGTCCGCGACAATGTGGCGCAAAAAAACTCGCCCCTCAGCCGGCCGAACAGTAGTTCTGCGCGGGCCCGGTCCGGGAGGAAAGCCACGCCTCCGGTCGTAGCCAGCAGAATGCGCAACGCGTAGACGGCCGCGCGATCGTCGCCATTCGAAAGCAAATGCGGGTCGAGGCGGATGAGGCCCGTGGCCGGCTGGCTGGCATAGCGATGGATCAGATCGGCGGCACCGAGACCGAGTTGCGTGCGCTCGGCGGCAACCCGGCTGGCCAGCGCCAGCGCATCGGCCATGCGCTGGACGCCATCGCCGGCCAGCGCTGCGCGCATGCGCGGCCGCTCGAAGGCTTCGTCGCTATTGGTCGGGTCTTCGGCCCAGCCGACATGCCGGCGCTTGAGGACGTCGCGCAATGCGGCGCGCCGGACCCCGAGAAGCGGCCTGACGATCCATTCGCGCCAGTCATAAAGCGTGGCTGGCGCCATGCCGGCCAGCCCCCGGCCGGCCGTGCCGGCAAACTCCTCGCCCCCGTCAGGCGCCAGTCCTTCTTCGTGCGCCAGTCCTTCTTCGCGTGCCAATCCCTCATCACGCGCTTGCCGCATCAGCACGGTCTCGGCCTGGTCGTCGGCGGTGTGGCCGGTCACGATCAGGCCGATGCCTTCCGCCCGCGCCGCATCTGCCAGCAGCCGGTAGCGCGCCTCGCGCGCCGCCGCCGGCAGGCCGGTCGAAGGCTTGCGTCCCGGCCAGACCAGGATGCGGTGAGCGATACCGCGCTCGGCGCACAGCTTCGCCACCGCTTCCGCTTCCGCCGCCGAGCCTAGCCGTAAGCCATGGTCGATCGTCACCGCCAGCAGTCTGGCGGATGGCGCAGTTCGGTCGAGATGCTGTTTGAGAAGGAGAAGCAGGGCGGTCGAGTCGCTGCCGCCGGACACGGCCGCAATGGCGCCGCTGGTAAAATCGATATGCGAAAAAAGGGTCTTCGAAAGATCAGGCTCGGTATCGAGCATCAATGCATGTCGCCCGAAAGTGGTCCCGGCTTTGGGACAGCGAGATGCACGGGAACGGTCAGCACGCAGCCAGAGCCTTCTCCTGTTTGACGCGTTCCTTGAGCGCGCTGGAAATGTCGGGGTAGCGCTTGCCGACCTCGCTGAAGGTGGCACAGGCCACGTCGTGCTGCTTGAGCCCGACCAGCGATACGCCGAGCTTCAGCAGCATGTCGGGAGCCTTCTTGGCCTTGGGATATTCCTTGCTGGCGGCAAGGAAGGTCTCGGCCGCGTCGCGGTATTTCTGCTGGCCAAGCAGCGACTCACCCAGCCAGTAATGCGCGTCCGCGGTCTTCGCATCCCGGGGGAAGCGGGCGATATGATCGCGAAATCCCTGTTCGGCGGTGCTGTAGTCGCCCGACAGGATGAACTGATAGGAATTCCGGTAGAGCTCTTCTGGGTCGTTGGTCGAGGGCAGCGCGGCAACCACCGTGCCGTCCGACTTGCCGGCCTTTGCCGGGGCGCCTGTGGCCGAAGGGGCGGTCGCCGGGGCGGTGTCCTGGGCCGGCGCGGTCGCCTGGGTACTGCCGCCGGCATCGACGACGTTGCCGTTCTTGTCGACGGTGATGGTGCCGAAGGTCTTTTCCGGCGCTCCCGTTCCAGGGACCACCTTGCCGGGG
This sequence comes from Mesorhizobium sp. M0152, assembly GCF_040322415.1. Classification (NCBI taxonomy): domain Bacteria; kingdom Pseudomonadati; phylum Pseudomonadota; class Alphaproteobacteria; order Hyphomicrobiales; family Phyllobacteriaceae; genus Mesorhizobium; species Mesorhizobium sp. M0152. The sequence continues at coordinate 158,059 of NZ_JAMYTH010000008.1, read as the reverse complement.
TCGCCGCTGGGCGATTCGACGATGACATCCTCGATGCTTTGGCCGCCGGCCGACTGGCCGGCTGCCTGGTTGCCGGTATCGGCTGGCGCCTGCTTGACCGGTGCCTCGGCCACGCCGTTACCGCTGTCGGTGGGCGCGGCCTCCGACTTCTTCTGGCCGGCCGGCTGCTGGGCTCCTTGCGATCCGCCTTCGAGCTGCTGGAAACGGAACTCGTTGTCTTCCTGCTGCTTGCGGATCTGCTCCTGCATCTGCAGGATCTGGAAATTGAGCTCCTCGATCTTGCCGTTCATCTGGCGCAGCTGATCCTCGAGCCCGGTGGCGCTGGCACCGGTCGACTGCTGCGCGAGTTGAACCTGGTCCGGTTTCTTCTTGTCGCCGAACAGGCCGGGCAACTCGATTGACGGCAGATGGAAGGAAAAGCCGCTGTCGGCTGGTTGCCCTGTGCCGTTGGCGCCCAAGCCGCCAGCCAAGGCGGTGACGCCTGATAGGAGCAGCAGCGCAAGCGTGCCGCTCAGAACCGATCTCAAATGCATGTGCCTCTCGCCGTGTGTCGTTAGTCTGTTCGCGCTTTCCAATCGGTGGAGACCAGCCAAGCGCCCTGGGCTCATAACAGGGCGCGAGACTTCGTCCAAATTTTGTTTCGGGCACCTGGATATGAAAAAGGCGGCCCTGAGGGCCGCCTTTCGCAAAGCTGTGTTGCATTTCTGCCGCTACGGCGCAGCCGGACGCTCTCTTGGCGCGCCGAGCGGCTCTCCGATGCCTCAGGAACCGGCGCCGCTGAGTGTGGTGACCGCGCGGCGGTTCTGCGACCAGCAGGAGATGTCGTCGCACACCGCGACTGGACGCTCCTTGCCGTAGGAAATCGTCTTCAGGCGGCTGCCGGAAACACCCTTGGAAACCAGGAAGTCCCGCGTGGCGGCCGCGCGGCGGGCGCCGAGCGCCAGATTGTACTCACGCGTGCCGCGTTCGTCGGCATGGCCTTCGACGACGATCGCATATTGCTTGTACTGGTTCAGCCACTGCGCCTGGCGGGCAAGCGTCGTCTGCGCGTCGGCGCGGATCGAGGACGAGTCCGTGTCGAAGAAGATGCGGTCGCCGATGTTGACGGTGAAGTCCTGCGCCGAGCCGGGCGTTGCCGCGCCGGCACCGTTGAGGCCGAGATCGGCCGCGCTGTTCGGGGTCTTCTTCGAGGCGCAACCGGCGATGGCGAGCATTGCCACCAGCGCGATCATGACCGGGTTTCTGGTAAGTGCTGCGATACGGCCCATGCCGCCTCTCCTTCGCATTTCGAGTGATTTCGTTGATCACCCAGTAACCACGTTTGGGTTAACCGGCATTCAAGAAACACGGTTAAAATTTGGTTTAGGTTGGTTTGGGCCGCCCGTCCGCAACCTCTTGGTCCGGGGCCACAGTTGGCGCGGACCCTAGGCGGAAATGCGGCCAAAACGCGACCGAGATGTGAAAAAAAGGGAATTGGAGAGTTGAGGAATTGAAGAAATGACGAGGCCCCCGGACGAGAGAGTTCACGTCAGCTTCTCTCTCAGATTGACCAGCATTCCATGGACATGGGCGGTAGGATCGCAGCCATTCGTCGAGCTGCTTTTGCTTTATATACTCAAGGTCGAACGCATACGAAACCCAAGTCTCCACTTCACTGCACGACCCTATGGCCATCGAGATGAACCGTGCGAATTCGGCCTTGGAATGGGTCTGCTTGGCAAAACCCTCCGCCAGATTGGCGCAAATGGCCTTGCTGGAGCGGCGCATCTGATCGGCCAGCGCGTACTGCTCTATTTTCGGGAAAGCGAGCGTGGCTTTGTGCACTTCGAGAGAAACCGCATAGGCGCGCTTGTAGACCTCCAGGTCCTTCGCTCGCTTAACGTAGCCCCCTGCTTTCTCCATCTCTTCAATTCTTCAATTCTTCAATTCCTGTCCTATTCCAGGAGCGGCGACCAAGCCGGATCGGAAGCGAAGTTCGCCGTCGGGATCGATTGTTCGTTGCGGCCGGTGAGATCGACCGAGATCAGTTTGGGGCCACCGGCGGAGTCGCGGAAGAACATCAGCACGCGGCCGTTCGGCGCCCAGGTCGGGCCTTCCTGCTGGAAGCCGGACGACAGGATGCGTTCGCCCGAGCCGTCGGTCTTCATGACGCCGATCTGGAATTCGCCGCCGGTCTGTTTGGTGAAAGCGATGAGGTCGCCGCGCGGCGACCACACCGGGGTCGAATAGACGCCGTCGCCGAAGGAGATGCGGGTCTGGCCCGAGCCATCGGCGCCCATCACATAGATCTGCGCGCGGCCGCCACGGTCGGAGGTGAACACCACCTTGCTGCCGTCGGGCGAATAGGACGGCGATGTGTCGATCGCGGCCGAATTGGTCAACCTTGTCGTCGAGCGGCTGCGCAAATCCATGGCGAAGATGTTGGAATTGCCGTCGTCGCGCAGCAGGCTCATGATCACCTTCTGGCCGTCTGGCGAGAAGCGCGGGGCGAAGGTCATGCCGGGGAAATTGCCGACCAGTTCGCGCTGTCCGGTCTCGATCTGCAGGAGATAGACACGCGGCTGTCCGCTTTCATAGGACATATAGGTGATTTCCTGCCGGTTCGGCGAGAAACGCGGCGTCAGCACGATCGACTTGCCGTTCGAGAGATAGCGGACGTTGGCGCCGTCCTGGTCCATGATGGCGAGGCGCTTCTTGCGGGCGTTCTTGGCGCCGGATTCGTCGATGAAGACGACGCGCGTGTCGAAATAGCCTTTCTCGCCGGTGAGCCGCTCATAGATGGCATCGGCGATGATGTGAGCGACGCGCCGCTGATTGGCGTCATTGGCGAAGAACTGCTCGCCGGCCATCTGCTGGCCGGCAAAGGTGTCCCACAGCCGGTATTGGGCGCGGATGCGGCCGTCGGCTTCCTTGCTGACGCTGCCGGTGACCAGCGCCTGCGCGTTGATGACCTTCCAGTCGTCGAAGCGCGGGGCGGCGTCCGGGTTGGTGATCTTCTCGATGAAGGCGCTTTTGTCGATTGGCGCGAATAGGCCTGAGCGCTTGAGATCGGCGGTGACGATCTCGGAAATCTGGGCGCCAAGCGCATCGCCGCCCTGGAAATCGGTGATGGCGATCGGCAGCGGCTCGACATTGCCCTTGTTGACGTTGAGCTCGACGAGAGCCCATGCAGGCATGGGAACGACCGCCGTCATGCCCAGCGCCATCGCTGCAATCGCCAGGAGCGGCTTGAGGAAAGATCTCATATCTTTTCGCTTCTCTTCATTGACTGTGTGGACGCCAGGCCTAGAGGCCGAGCATTTCCCTTGGATCGAATGTGACCCGGATATCGGACCAGATGTCTTGCTTGCCGGCGGGAACCTGCAGGCCGGCCACGTCGCATTTTTGAACCGCGCGCACGGCGCTTTCATCGAACTGCCGGTTGCCGCTCGACTGTTCAACGGATGGACGGCCGTTGAGTTTGCCGGAAGTGTCCAGATTGAAGCGGACGACGACAATGAAATTCTCCGAGCCTTCCACGCCGGCCGGCAAGGTCCAGCAACCACCCAACTGACTTTCCAAGGCCCCCTGCTCCGACCTCGACAGCTTCTGGCCCTGATCCTTCTCGCCGCCGAGCGAAGACTGCTGGGTCGAGCGCTTGGCGCCGCCGCCGGACGGTTTCTGCTTGTCGAGCAGCGCAGAGATCTCGTCTGCATTGAACTGCTTGTCGTCGGATTTCGGTTTCGACGAGGCCTCCTTGACCGGCTTGTCGGCATCCTTGCGGTCGGGCGCCTTGGCGCTTTCAGCCTGCGCCGGCTGCGGCTGCGGCTTCGGCCGCGCTTGCGGGGCGGGCGCGGAGTCCGGAAGCTGGGCGTCGTAAGGCTGGTCTTTGGCGATCGCCTGGGCAACGGCGTCGGGCTTCACCTCGGGCGTCGGTTCGATGGCAGCGGTCTTGTCTTGAGGCGGCGTCGGCGTCGGCTCCTTGGCCGGCGTCGGCTTGGGCTCCGTCTGCTTGACCGGCTCGGGCTTCACCTCTTCCTTGGGCTGCGGTGCCGGCGCCACTTCGGTCGCAGGCACCGGTTTGGGCTTCTCCTGCGGCTTCGGAACGTCCTCGGTCTTGGGCTTCTCGGCCGGGGTCGGCGACGGCGGCGGAGCCGATGTGGTGTCGACGGGCTTCGGCTTGGCTTCCGGCGTTATCGGCTTGTCGGTGTCGACGCTGTTTTCACCGACCTTCTGTGCATCCGGCACGATGTCCGGGCGCTGCGTCGGCAGCGGCGCCGGCTTTTCATGCATGACGGCCTTCTTGTCGCCCTGCAACGTCTGCGCGATAGCTTCCATCGGCACGATGTCGACCGCGACCGACTCGACATCGGCCGACGGGAGCGCGGCCGGCGCCGACAGGGTGAACAGGCCGAAGGCCAGCACCGCCGCATGCAGTATCACCGATGTGGTGAGGCCGGTCCTCATCGTGCGTCTATTGATCCTGTTCCTGCAATGAAACCAGGCCGATATTCTTGTAACCGGCGGCCGAAATGCGGGCCATCACCTTCATCGCCGTGCCATAATCCGTGGACTTGTCGCCGCGGATGAAGATGCGTTCTTCGTAGCCGGTCTTGGAAATCGCCTGCAGCTTGGCCACCAGTTCCTCGATCGGAATCTCGGTTTCCTGCAGATAGATCTGGCCCTCGGCGTTGATCGAGACGGTGATCGGCTGCGTGTCGGCATTCATGGCCTTGGCCTGCGTATCGGGCAGGTCGATCGGCACGCCGACCGTCAGCATCGGCGCCGCGACCATGAAGATGATCAGCAGCACCAGCATGACGTCGACCATCGGCGTGACGTTGATCTCCGACATCAGTCCATGGTGACGGCCGCGCCGCCTGTGGCCGCGCCCGCCGCGTCCCGCTATGCCTACGGACATACCCATTCTGTTGCTCCTCAGGCCTTCGGCGCGACTTTTTCATCGATTTGGCGCGAGAGTATGGCGGAGAACTCGTCGGAGAACCCTTCCATGCGCACCGCGATCTTGTTCGCGTCGGACGACAGCTTGTTGTAGGCGATGACGGCGGGGATGGCGGCGAGCAGGCCGATGGCCGTCGCCAGCAATGCCTCGGCAATGCCGGGCGCAACCACCGCAAGGCTGGTGTTCTTGGATCCGGCGATCGCCTGGAACGAGGTCATGATGCCGATGACGGTGCCGAACAGGCCGATAAAGGGCGCCGCCGAACCTGTCGTGGCAAGAAAGCCGAGGCGCCCCTCGAGCTTCTCCATCTCTCGGGTCAGCGCCAGGTCCATCGCCTTGTCGATGCGGGTCTGCAGGCCGAGCGGCGACTTGGCGCCCTTCTCGAAGCTCTTCTTCCATTCGCGCATGGCGGCGACGAAAATTGCGCCCATGCCTGACGTCTTGCGGTCGGCGAGCGTGCGGTAGAGTTCCTCCAGTGACTGCCCGGACCAGAACACCTGCTCGAAGCGGTTCAGCGCCAGCCGCATGCGGGCATAGGCAACCAGCTTGTCGACGATGATCGCCCAGGTCCAGACCGAAGCGCAGAGCAAACCGATCATGACCAGCTTGACCACCCAGCTGGCCTGCATGAACAGCGCCCAAATCGACAATTGCGCGCCCGGTTCGGCGAGTGCGATATTTTCCATCGTTACGTCCTTAAGATTTCCAGGCGAGCTGGCGGCTGGCCCATGGCATCCCTTGTGGTCGGTTCGCACGAAGCTACCGGAACAACCCCAAACTGTGCCGTTGGCGGCCTTTTCGGAGCAAATATTGGTGAAACGAAGGCGCTGAATCCCGCCAATCTTCACCAATATCTTCATGAACCGTTATGGTTAAGGATGGGTTAGTTCTGGAAGCGCGGCGCATTGCCACGCCCGCGCACCGCAAGACCATCGTCCAGACGCTGCGCCAGGGCATTACCTGAATGTCAGCATGCCCGAGGTATGAAGGCTGCGATCCACTCCCTGGGGAAGCGCCTTGGCCGGCCATCCGCGCCGATGATCGCCGCCTCGACCTTGGCCTCGACCAGCACCTCGTCGCCGCGTTTGAGCTGTTGCGCCATGAAGATGCGCGCGCCGGAAATCTTCTCGGTGCGGGTGTCGACAGTCAGGATGTCGTCGATGCGGGCGGGGATTCGAAAGTCGATCTCCATGCGGCGCACCACCCAGACGATCTTCTCGCCGTGCTTGCCGTCGGCAAGTTCGGTGTGATGCACGCCGGTGAGCCTCAGATAATCGGAACGGCCGCGCTCGAGAAATTCGAGATAGCGTGCGTGGTAGACGACGCCCGAGAAATCGGTGTCCGCATAATAGACCCGCGCCATCAGCCGATGGCCGAACTCCGTCAGCGCGCCGGAAAGCCCGGCCAGCAGCGTCGCCGATTCACCATGATCGCCCATTGCGCTTCCTTTTTCAGTTCCGGCGGCGCACCTGTTCCCCGCGTGACATGGCATCGGATGGCACCGTTGACGGCGATGATCAAGACCTTGATGGCGGCGCTGCTTCTGCTGGTGGCTTTTGCCTGGCCCGGCCACGCGGCAACTTTCACGTTGAAGCGCGGCCTCAACCTGGACCAATGGGTGACCTGGCCGGGTGAGAACCAGTGGAGCGATGCCAAGGCCATCCTGCCCTACCCGGAATGGCGGAAATTCCTTGGCGATGACGATCTGAAGGCCTTGAAGAACGCCGGCTTCGATTTCCTGCGCATGCCGGTCGACCCCTCGCCTTTGCTGTCCGACCAGACCGTGGCCCTGCGCGACGACCTCTATGCCAGCGTGCTGGACTCGGTCCGCATGATCAACCGCGCCGGGCTGAATGTGATCGTCGACATGCACCTGATCCCGGCCGGCGGCAGCCGCAACATCGGCATGGCCGAGGTGATGGACGATCCGCTGACCTTCGACCGCTACATCGAAATGGTGCGCAAGATGGCACGCACGCTGGCCGGCGAAGGTCCCGAAAAGATCGCTCTCGAACCGATGAACGAACCGATCGTCGATTGCGACAGCGGCGGCACCAGCCTGTGGCCGGACCGCCAGCGCAAGCTGTTCGCGGCGGCGCGTTCCTCGGCGACGAAACTCACCCTTGTGCTGACAGGCGCCTGCTATTCCGCGGCTTCGTCACTGGAGAAGATCGACCCGACGGCAATTCCGGACGACAACGTCATATGGACCTTCCATTCCTACGATCCGTTTCTGCTGACCCATCAAGGCGCGACCTGGGCCGGCGACTTCATTCCTTACGTGACCGGCCTGCCTTATCCGCTGACCGCGATGCCACAGGCGCAGCTCGAAGTGACACTGGACACCATCCGCGCCAGGATCAAGGCCGAGGCGCCATGGACACGCCAGAGCGGCCTTCTTGCCTATCTCGACGAACAGGTCGCCAGCATGGAGAGTCCCGACAAGCTGCTTGGCCTGATGGATGCGCCGTTCAAGAAGGTTGCGGCATGGGCGAAGGCCAACGGCATCAAACCGGAAAACATCACGCTGGGCGAGTTCGGCATGATCCGCCAGGAATACGGCAATGCCTATGTGGTGCCGGCCGAATACCGGGCCGCCTATGTCAGGGATATGATCGCGCGCTCCGAAGCGCACGGCTTCTCATGGTCGGTATGGAGCTACGGCGGCGCCTTCGGCATCGTCGATGCTTTCAACGGCGACAAGGCCGAGCCCGATGTGATGGACGTGATCCGCGGACTGCATTGACCGTTCAGCCAAGATCGATCGACAGGATTTCAGGGCGGACGCCGAAACGAACAGGCATGATGCTGAAGCCGAGTCCGCCCGAGACGATCAGATTGCGGTCATTTTCGACGACATGGCCATAGGCATAGCGGTTGCCGAAACGCGACGGCACGACAGGAGAATAACCGAACAGCCGAATTTGTCCGCCATGGGTATGGCCCGACAGGGTCAGTGAAACCCGGTGCGGCACCTTTGGAAAAATGTCGGGCTCGTGCGCGAGAAGAATGACCGGCGAGGCGTCGCTGACCTTGGCCAGCGTGCCGTCGAGATCGTCCAGGCCTTGGAAACCGGTACGGCCCAAGGCTTTGGCTGGTCGCAATGCCAGCTGGTCGGCGAGTCCGGCAAGCCAGAAGCCATGCCCGTCCTTTTCCAGGCGCACGACATCGTTCTCCAGCACAGGAATGCCGACGGCCTCCAGCGCTTTGCGAGAAATCGTCGGCCCGGCCCCGGCCTGCTGCGCGGCACGATCCGCCCACCAATCATGGTTGCCGAGGATCGACCAGACGCCGAGCGGGGCCTTGAGGCCGGACAGAGCAGGCGCCCATTCCGACGCATCGACCCAGTCGGTCACCAGGCGGATGCCGGCCGGATAATCTCCGAGCATGACGGTCACATCCGGCTGAAGCGTGTTTGCCTCGGCGGCTAGCAAAGCAATTCGCTCCGGCGTCATCCATGGCCGGCAGGCATGAATGTCGGCGAGCACAACGATGCGCAGCTTCAGTCCGGCAGGCCAATGCGATGGCGTCAGGGCATAGCGCTTCACATGCGTCAGGAGCATCGGCTCGATGCCGGCAGCATAGGCGCCGAGCGCCGCGACGGAGAGAAGCGAGCCTCCAAGGAATTTCAGGAACCCACGTCTGGTGATCATGGCTCAGCTCCGGCACTCACTCGGAGCAAGCGCGCCGACGTAGCGACGCCGTTAGAGGCCAGGATTGTGCCGGCAAGCCGGCGAAGATTAGGAGATTTTGCGCAGGCCCGCTCACTGATGCTTGATCGGCGCCAGCAGGCCAGCCGCCAATGCGCAGCCGTTCATTCTTCCTGGAACAGGTTGATCTGCTGCTGCGCAAGGTCCTTCGGCTCATTGAGACCGAGATGCCGCCAGGCATTGGCCGTCAGCACACGGCCGCGCGGCGTGCGCTGAATGAAACCCTGCTGGATCAGATAGGGCTCGATAATGTCCTCGATGGCGTCGCGCGGCTCCGACAGGCCGGCGGCGATCGTCTCGATGCCGACCGGCCCGCCGCCGAAATTGCGGGCGATCATCGACAGATACCGCCGGTCGAGCGCGTCCAGGCCGAGCGCGTCCACCTCCAGCCGGGTCAATGCCTCATCGGCGATCAGGCGGTCGACATGGCCATCGCCGGCGACCGATGCGAAATCGCGCACACGGCGCAGCAGTCGTCCGGCGATGCGCGGCGTGCCGCGTGCGCGTCGCGCGATCTCCAGCGCGCCGTCGTCGCCGAGCGGCATGTGCATGATGCGGGCGCCGCGCCGCACGATCTGCTCCAGCTCTTCGACCGTATAGAAATTGAGCCGCACCGGAATGCCGAAACGGTCGCGCAACGGATTGGTCAGCAGGCCAAGCCGCGTGGTGGCCGCGACCAGGGTGAAGCGGGCAAGGTCGATCTTCACCGAGCGCGCGGCCGGCCCCTCGCCAATGATCAGGTCGAGCTGGAAATCCTCCATCGCCGGATAGAGGATTTCCTCCACCGCCGGGCTCAGCCGATGGATCTCGTCGATGAACAGCACGTCGCCTTCTTCGAGATTGGTGAGCAGTGCCGCCAGATCGCCGGCCTTGGCGATGACCGGGCCGGAGGTCGAGCGGAAATTGACGCCGAGTTCGCGCGCCATGATCTGCGCCAGCGTCGTCTTGCCGAGACCGGGCGGCCCGACGAACAGCACATGGTCGAGCGCCTCGTTGCGTCCCTTCGCGGCCTCGATGAACACTTTGAGATTGGCTCGCACCGCCGCCTGGCCGACGAAATCGTCAAGCGTCTGCGGACGCAAGGTCTGCTCGGCATCCTCGCCGCGTTTTTCCGGAGCAATGAGGCGGGGGGACGGGCTCATGCCGCCTTCCTCGCATATGGCCGGGAACCGGACAAGCGAGCGCTCACCGCGCCAGTTCCTTCAGCCCAAAACGGATCAGCTTCGGCGCATCCGCATCCTCGCCCGCCGTCTTCAGCGCCGCCGCCACCGCATTAGCCGCGGTGTCGCGTGAATAGCCGAGATTGACCAGCGCCGAGACGGCGTCGGCGATCGGCGCGGCCGCCACGCCTTCTCCGAGTTCCTGCTTCAGGCCGATGGTGCCCGAGGCAGTGCCGGCATAGGCCGGCGCCTTGTTCTTCAACTCGGTAACGATGCGCTCGGCCACCTTCTTTCCGACGCCTGGCGCGCGAGAAACCATGGCGATGTCGCGCAGCGCAATGGCGTTGGCGAGATCGGCGGGCGCCAGCGTCGACAGGATGGCCAGCGCCACCTTGGCGCCGACGCCTTGCACATTGCTCATCAGCAGCCGGAACCATTCCCGCTCCAGCACCGACTGGAAGCCGTAGAGCCTGATCATATCCTCACGTACATAGGTCTCGATGAACAGCACAACCGCTTCGCCGGGCGAGGGCAGCGCGGCCAGCGTGCGCGAGGAGCAATAGGCGACATAGCCGACGCCATGTACATCGACCAGGCAATGATCCTCGTCGATCTCGTCCAGCGTGCCCTTGAGCTTGCCGATCATGCCGAACAATCCCTCACGATGCCAATGCCGCCATACGGTAGGCCACGCTCTGCCGGTGATGCGCGTGGCAGATGGCGATGGCGAGCGCGTCGGCGGCATGTTCGGTGTCGAAGGTCGCTTTCGGCAGCAGCACCTTGACCATCATGTGGATCTGCTTCTTGTCGCCATGGCCGACGCCGATCACCGCCTTCTTGACGGCATTGGGCGCATATTCGGCAACGACGAGGCCGGCGCGCGCCGGCACCAGCATGGCAATGCCGCGTGCCTGGCCGAGCTTCAGCGTCGCCACCGCATCCTTGTTGACGAAGGTCTGTTCGACGGCCGCCTCGTGCGGCATGGCCGTATGCAGGATTTCGGCCAGCCCGTCGTGCAACTGGCACAGCCGCGTCGCCAGCGCCGCCTTATCCTCGGAACGCACCGTGCCGGAGGCGATGAAGCGCAACGAATTGCCGAGGCTCTCGACGATGCCCCAGCCGGTGCGCCTGAGCCCCGGATCGATACCAATGATGCGAATCGCGTCCCCCATCCGGTCAGTCTACCTCCGGTGGACAGCGATGCCAGCGAAATGTGAACAAACCGGAAACGAGACCTTGCGGGGATGCCTCAGAGCTCGCTTAATTGCGCGCGAAAGCCGTGTTGAGCAGGCTGATCTGGTCGGAGACCGGATTGGGTCTGCGGCCGACCGGTTGCATGTCGATCACCGCGCCGGCGCCGTAAATCTCGTCGTCCATGCGGCGCACCAGCGCCTGCAGGCGCAGCGACCCGTCGACGAGGTCGAGGAAATCCTTCGGCAGTTCGGCCCAGCCGACGGCTTCGTCATGGGCGGAAGCAGTGTCGAGGCGCACCTTGGATTTTTCCGACGCGACCTGGTCGCGGGTCATTTCGCCGGAATTCGCCGCGCGCTGCAAAAGCAGCCAGGAAGCAACCTGCATCAGCCTGGTGGTCAGCCGCATCGATTCGGCGGCATAGAGCGTAGCCGCCAGCCTGGACAGCTTCTTCGCCTCGGCGCGGCCCTTGCCGTCGAGATATTCCGCCGCCTGTTCGACCAGGCCCATGCCCTCCTGGTAAAGCGGCTTGAAGGAGTGCGAAAAAACCCGGCGTTCCGCCAGCTTGACGGTTTTTTCACTGCCCTTCGAAAGCTCGTTCATTGATACGCCCCTGCACTTGCAACCGGGCGATTCGGCCCCTGCGGTTACGTCCGGCACCCTATATGACTGAGGCTTGAAAATGCGCTTCGTCGTGGGCGAAGGCAAGCACATGTTTAACAGAAGGTTAACGGCGAGCCGGTGCGCGGCTACCGCTGGAATGCGGACAAAAAAAGAGCCGCGGATAAGGCGGCTCTCAGGAGTTTAACAGGGAGGCGTCAAACAAAGTGGCTCCAACCACTCGGTAAGAATCCAGATCACTGGATGAACATAGTAAACACCTGTAAAGCTTAATGAATGCTTAACGGCGCCGATGTTTTTTGACCAAACCTCCCGATCTGTGCCGTAACAGCACAGCACCAAGCCTCATTCCAGTTCAGCTCAGGCCGTCTTCCAGACCGTCGGCAGGGAGATGACGGCAAACAGCAGCATGGCAGCGTAGAAGCCCATTGAAGAGGCGGCCACCAGCGGTTCGATCGCGGCATTGCCGGCGAGCAGGAAATAGAGGCCGATCAGCAAGCCGATGCCGCTGACCGCCGTCAGCCAGAAGTGAACGAGCGCGAGCGTCTTTTGCCCGGCCGCTGGAAACAGATGGTAGAAGAAGGCGAAGACCAGCGACATCAGCCATCCGGCGACCATGGTGTGCGCGTGCGTCGGCATCTGGCCATGATCCTGGCTGATCGCCATGTGCAGGCCTAGCGCCATGCCGCACAACGAATAGATGATGGCCAGTGTGAAGAAATTTCGTGCTACCCCTTGCATATATGTTCCCCTCGAATTGCCTTTTCCCGTTTTCGGGAATGGGTTGATCGTCAGGCGATTGTTGTCGCCACCGGACTCCGGCGTCGGCGCACTCGCAACGGCCTATTTCCGGACGACGTCGCGCCGACCCCTCCCGACGCTTTGCATATTAGCAGAAAATGAGGTTGCGCGTTCGTTATCTCAGCGGCCTTTTCCGTTGGCTGGGAGACCGGAAACAGAGCCGAATTTTCGCGACATCGTTCCGAAACACGCGCCACGCTAAACGCCCGCTCCTCTGACGGCTGGAGCAAATCAGCTCCACCCAAGCCCACCAGAAACACCTCAGGAGCAACTCATGGACTGGTATTCTATCGTCAAATTCCTCCACGTCGCCTCGGCCATTCTGTGGGTCGGCGGCGGCTTCGTGCTGTTCCTGCTCGGCATGCTCGCCGAACGCGCGGACAACATCGAGGACAAGCTGCAGGCGATCTGCGCCAGCGGGCGGCTGGGCGGCACGTTTTTCGCGCCGCTGTCGATGCTGACCCTGATCTTCGGCCTCATCATGTGCGGCTTCTGGGTCGGCTTCTCCGATCTGTGGATCATCATCGGTCTGGTCGGCTACGCCACAACGTTTTCGATCGGCATGTTCATCTTCAAGCCAACCGGCGAACGCATGGGCGCGATGATCGCCAAGGAGGGTGTAACGCCGGCCGCTCTCGCCATCGCGCAGCGCATGATGAGCACGGCGCGGTTCGACTACGCGGTGATGCTGGTGATCGTCGCCGATATGGTGCTCAAGCCGACCGCGCAGGACATCGCCATCCTCGCCGGCATGGCGCTGGTCGTCGTGGCGGGCGCCACGCTGGCCCTTGGCGGCAACCGTCGTCTCGTGCCGAGCCCTGCCTGATGCCGCCCCTATGGTGAGTGCGGCTGCGGCCGCCTCACCCGCTTACATCAGGCCGGCAACGCCGTCCCACAGCAGCTTGACCGCTACCACGGCCACCGTGGCGTAGGTGAAGGGATAGAAAATCTCGGGCCGCATCCGCCGCACCAGCCACGCACCGGCAATGGTCGCCAGCGGCGCCAGCGGCATCAGCACGGCGGAAGCCGTCAGATTGGCGGTGTCGAACTGGCCGAGCGCGAAATAGGGCACAAGCTTCAGCGCATTGGTGGCCGCGAAGAAGATCGCCGCGGTGCCCGACAACACCTTGGGATCGAGCCGGATCGGCAGCGCGTAGACCTGGAAGGGCGGGCCGCCGACATGGGCGACGAAGCTGGTGAAACCGGCGACCGTGCCCCACAGGGCGGCGGCCGCCCGGTTGGGTTCGGCTGCGTGGCCGGCGCCATGGCGAAACTGCAAATAGAGCCAGCGCAGCACGAAGATGATGGCGACGGCGCCGACGATGAGGCGCACCGCCTCTTCGGTGACCAGTGCGGCCGTCAGCCATCCCAGTCCAATGCCGATGACCGCGCCCGGCATCATATCGACCAGCATCTTGCGGTCGTAGATACCCCGCCATGTCCACACAGAGACGATGTCCATCAGGCACAGGATGGGCAGCAGGATCGCCGCCGCCTGCACTGGCGGCATGGTCAGCGCCATCAGCGGCACGCCGACGAAACCGACAGCGCCGCCGAAGCCGCCCTTGGACAGGCCGACCAGAACGACCGCCGGAATGGCAGCCGCGTAGAACCACGGATCTGAAAGCAGGCCTGACATGGGAGGAACTGGTCTGGAGGGAAAGCGCGTCAACGCCTGAATAACCCAGATTGCCGAGCGGAGCGACAGCAAAAACAGGCATGGCCGCAGCAAACGATCCGGCACTGAGCCCTGAAGCCAGGCCGGTTCACCTGGTCTTGTTCAGGAAGTCTGCAAGACCTTGGCCCGGTCGCGAGGCGAGGCTGCCTCAAGCGGTGGCGGCCGGCGCCGGATCGGCTGCGCCTTGATGATGGCGGTGCTGGTCTCCGCCTTGTCGGCGATGCGGTCGAGAATGCCGTCGAGGTCGCCGATCGAGCGCACGAACAGACGCGCGACGAAGCAGTCGTCGCCCGTCACCTTGTCGCATTCGCCGAATTCGGGGATTTCCTCGATCAGCTTCTGGACGATATGCAGCTTGCCCGGCAGAGGCCGGATCCGCACGATTGCCTGCAAGGTATAACCGAGCGCCAGCGGATCGATCTCCACGGTGAACGCCCGGATGACGCCGCGCTCCTCAAGCCGGCGAAGCCGCTCCGAAACGCTTGGCGACGACAGCCCGACCTGGCTGGCCAGGTCCTTCAATGAAGTGCGCGCATCCTTGACCAGGATTTCGAGCAGACCTCGGTCGAGATCGTCCAGCATTTACATTCCTCACAAATTCGCGACCTTAGCCTAATATGATTAGGCCATTCACCGCTATCACCTTTCTAATTCGATGGAAAGCGCCGCAACGGCATGAGATTATCCGGCATCGAAGAATTCGGAGGGTTTGTTGTGAACGAGACAGCGCGTGGCACGATCGAAATGTCCGCCGCAATGGCGATCCTGGGAACGATCGGATGGTTCGTCATCCTGTCCGGCCAGCCGATCATGGATGTGGTGTTCTGGCGTTGTGCATTCGGCGCGCTGACGCTGCTCGTCATCTGCGCGTCGCTGGGATTGCTGCGAAACAGATTGTCGCTGCGTGTCATCTGCATCGCCGCGCTCGGCGGCGCCGCCATCGTTATCAACTGGCTGCTCCTGTTCAGCGCCTTCTCGCGCGCGTCGATCTCGATCGCCACCGCTGTCTACAACACGCAGCCCTTCATGCTGGTCGGCTTCGGCGCGCTGTTCTTCGCCGAGCGGCTGACCCTGACTAAGCTGACCTGGCTGGCCATCGCCTTCGCCGGCATGGTGCTGATCATTCAAGCCGCGCCCGATGCCGGTGATGTCGGCACGAACTATTTTGCCGGCATCCTGATGGCGCTGGCCGCGGCCTTCTTCTGGGCCGTCGCGGCAATCGTCACCAAGAAGCTCAAGGGCACGCCGCCGCATTTGATAGCGCTTATCCAGGTTTGTGTCGGCGTCGTCATGCTGGCGCCCTTCGCCAAACTTTCGCAGCTTCCCACTGATCCGTGGAGCTGGGCCATGCTGGCGACGCTCGGCATCGTCCACACCGGCCTGATGTACATCCTGATGTACGGTGCCATCCAGAAGCTCCCGACGCATCTTCAGGGATCGTTGTCCTTCATCTATCCCGTCGTCGCCATTCTGGTCGATGTGGTGGCTTTCGGCCATCGGCTGCATCCAACCCAAATCGTCGGCGCCACCGCCATCCTGATCGCCGCCGCCGGCATGAATCTCGGCTGGAAGCTGTGGAAACCGAGACCGTCCACCGTGGGCCCGCACCCGATCAAATGACGCAGCATCAAATGACGCAGCCCGGCGGCTGAGCGCCGGCCAAATCACGATCCCGCTTGCCCGCCTGTTCAAAGCGGGCACTTTGCTCTATGCCGCAATCCAACCATCTTCGCCCGGCATAGGCGAAACTCGGGACCGAACAACCATGAATGACGCAACGCCCCCCAATCGCTGTCGCATCGTGCTGATCGCGCCGCCTGGCGTGTCGGCGGCCCGCATCGCGACCGCGTTCGAAGGCGGCGACGTCGCCTCGCTGATCCTGCCCGAGAACGGCATGGACGAGGCTTCCTTCCAGGCCTTTGCCGAACAGATCGTGCCGGCAGCGCAGGGAGCGGGCGTGGCTGTCATCATCGCCGGCGACACCCGCATAGCGGGCCGCGTCCAGGCCGACGGCATCCATGTCGAGGTCTCCAAGGCCGAACTCGCCGAGACGATCGAGCACTTGCAGGCAAAAATGATGGTCGGCGCCGGCGGCGCCAAGACGCGTGACGATGCGCTCGAACTCGGTGAAACCAGGCCCGACTACATCTTCTTCGGCCGCTTCGGCTACGACAACAAGCCCGAGCCGCATCCGCGCAACCTGTCGCTGGGCGAATGGTGGGCGCGGATGATCCAGATCCCTTGCATCGTCATGGCCGGGTCGGATCTCGCCTCCGTAGAAGCAGTCGCCGCCACCGGCGCCGAGTTCGTCGCGCTGTCGAGCGCGGTGTTCGCCGATGGCGTCGATCCGAAAGCGGCGATCGCCCGCGCCAACGCCCTGCTCGACGAAACCGCGCCACGCTTCGAGGATTGACGTGGCTGCGGCGACGTTTCCCCTTCAGGTCCTGCTTGCCGCGGTCATGATCCAGGCCGCCGCCGCCGAAACGATTCCCCTGCCGCAGTCCAAGCCGGCTGCCGGCGCCCACGCCGACAAGCCGATCGAAAAGCAGCTGCCGCAGCCCGCCACCACCACCGAGCCGGCCCCGCTGCCGACGGTCGACGCGGTCAATCCCGATCGCTTCGGCGCCAAGCCGGCTGACGCTGCCTATGGCGCCTTCCAGCGCGGGCTCTACAAGACGGCCTACAACCTCGCGCTGGTTCGGGCGCAAAATGGCGACCCGGCGGCACAGACGCTGGTGGCCGAGATATTGTCGCGCGGACTGGGCGTGCCGTTGAATTCAGCTGAAGCAGCGAAATGGTATGCTCTCGCCGCCGAACAGGGCGTGCCGGAATCGCAGTTCCAATACGCCCTGATGCTGCTCGACGGCCGCTACGTCAAGAAAGACGAGAAGGAGGCCTACGCGCTGATGCAGGCCGCCGCCGAAGCCGGCAACCGGCTGGCGCAGTTCAATTTCGCGCAGATGCTGGTCCAGCAGGATCCCGGCGACGCGGGCTTGGCCAAAGCGGTTTCCTACTATGAGCGCGCCGCCGCGACCGGCCTCGCCGATGCGCAATATGCGATGTCGCAAATCTACGCCAATGGCGTCGGCGGCAAGCCGCGAGACGACGCACAGGCACGGCGCCTGCTGGCGCAGGCGGCACGGCAGAACTACGACACGGCACAGATCGATCTCGCCGCCTGGATGATCGAGGGACGCGGCGGGGGACGCGACCTGAAATCGGCCTTCGGCTGGATGAAGCAGGCGGCGGAAGGCGGCAATGTCGCCGCCCAGAACCGCCTGGCAAAACTCTACATGGGCGGCATCGGCACCGACCCCGATCTCGTGCTTGCCGGCGCCTGGTACATCGTCGCCCGCCGCGCCGGCCTCATCGATCCGCAGATGGACGATTTTCTGCAAGGACTGAGCGACGACCAGACCAAGCAGGCGTTGCAGAAGGCAAACCGCCTGCCCTGACGGCGGTGCGCGAAATCACCGCGTATGATCGAGGACGACCTTGCCGAAGGGTGAGCCCTGCTCGAGATGGTGAAAGGCCGCCGCCATGGCCTCGGCCTGATGCCTGAGCGCCTTCTCCGGCGACATATGCCGGAGGGTGTTGTGCTGGTCGAAACGGAAACCTCGACCTTTCCATGCAGGTCGTTATCATGCGGTCGCCACATATCCATCGGCTGGCAACGGTCGCCGACGCCATTGCCGAGGCGGTTGGCGCGGTTATCAATCGGTGAAATCGCCGGTGCCTGTGGCGGCATCGCACCCGCTGGCAGCGAGGAAAGGACAACATGGCTTCGCATGGCAAGCAATGCACGCATGGCGCTTCCATCCGCAAGGTGACGCCCAGTGCCGAGGGTTGCGAGGAATGCCTGGAGATCGGCTCCTGGTGGGTGCACCTGCGGCTCTGCCGGACCTGCGGCCATGTCGGCTGTTGCGACAGTTCGCCGAACCGCCACGCCACCGGACATTTCCATGCGACCAGCCATCCCATCATCGAAGCCTATGACCCTCCCGAGACCTGGGGCTGGTGTTACGTCGATGAGGTCATGCTCGATTTCTCGCAGGACAAGACACCGCAGCGCGGCACCATTCCACGCTTCGACTGATCCTTTGCACGGCACTGTCGCTCAGCCTCAGCTTGCCTCTTCGGGTGTTTTGTGGTCTTGGGAGCCGAAAATCGCGCTCTCCGCGAAAATCTCACTCCCGGATCACACCATCATGGCCAAGATCAATGGCAACGAAATCCGTCCCGGCTACGTCATCGAGCACGATGGCGGCCTCTGGGTGGCGGTCAGGACCAACACCGTCAAGCCCGGCAAGGGCGGCGCCTACAACCAGGTCGAGCTGAAGAACCTCATCAACGGCACCAAGCTCAACGAACGCTTCCGTTCGGCCGAGACGGTCGAGCAAATCCGGCTTGACCTGAAGGATTTTTCCTTCCTCTACGAACAGGACGAGGCGCTGGTCTTCATGGATACCCAGAGCTATGAACAGCTCGAACTGAACAAGGATTTCGTCGGCGATCGCTCCGCTTTCCTGCAGGACGGCATGATGGTGACGGTCCAGCTCTATGAGGACAGGCCGATCGGCATTTCGTTGCCCGACTATGTCACGCTGACCATCACCGAGGCGGATCCGGTGGTGAAAGGCCAGACGGCGGCATCTTCCTACAAGCCGGCGATTCTGGAAAACGGCATCCGGGTGCTGGTGCCGCCATTCATCGGCGCCGGCGAGCGCATCATCGTCGACACCAACGAAATCACCTATGTGCGCCGCGCCGACTAGAGCATGATCTCGAACCGAAGGTCAGCGCAGCAAAAAGTTGCAGACTTTCGGGCAAGATCATGCGTGAAAAGACAAGCAGATGAAGCCGGGCCGCGATCCAATTTAGGTTGATCCACCCCAGGCTTTTGGAGTTTCAACAATATGGCACGCTCAGCCCTTCTCAACGTCATGGTCCAGGCCGCAATGAAGGCCGGCCGCTCGCTGTCGCGCGACTTCGGCGAGGTCCAGAACCTGCAGGTCTCGATGAAGGGGCCGGGCGATTATGTCAGCCAGGCCGATCGCAAGGCCGAGGACATCGTCTTTGCCGAACTGTCGAAGGCGCGGCCCGGCTATTCCTTCCTGATGGAAGAGCGCGGCGTGGTCGAAGGCGATGACAGCCAGCACCGCTGGATCGTCGACCCGCTCGACGGCACCACCAATTTCCTGCATGGCATTCCGCTCTTCGCGGTCTCGATCGCGCTGGAGCGCCAGGGCCAGATCGTTGCCGGCGTCATCTACAATCCGGCGATGGACGAACTCTATACCACTGAGCGCGGCGGCGGCGCCTTCATGAACGATCGGCGTTTGCGTGTCGCCGGCCGCACCAAGCTGGTCGACACCGTGGTCGGCTGCGGAGTGCCGCATCTGGGACGCGGCCATCACGGCAATTTCCTCGTCGAACTGCGCAATGTCATGGCGGAAGTGTCCGGCGTCCGTCGCATGGGTGCCGTTTCGCTCGATCTCGCCTATGTCGCCGCCGGACGTATGGACGGCTTCTGGGAAACCGGCCTGGCCGCATGGGATATGGCCGCCGGCCTGCTTTTGATCCGCGAGGCGGGTGGCTTCGTTTCGGACATGGATGGCGGACAGGACATGCTCGACAACGGCTCGGTGGTCGCCGGCAACGAAGTGATCCAGCGCGCTTTGCTCAAGACGGTAAAAAGACCGCTCACGTCGCGCTGACCGGCCGCCGCGCTGAAGCGCCGCAGTCGTAAAACCGCAAACAAGACTTGAAATACTGCCCGGCGAGCGCCCAGATTGTGATGGGCGGCGCAGGAACACGGCAGTGAACGACATCAGGCCCACCCCCGACATCGACATCCCGTTCATCGGACGCTGGCATTATTCGCGCGCCGAGATGATCGCCGACGGCATCGTCCACGCCGTCGGCATCGTGCTGGCGATCGCGGCCGGCTCGACGCTGCTGGCCTTGGCGGCGTTTCGGGTCGGACCTGGCGAATATATCGCCGCCGCCTTCTATGTCGTTTCGCTGCTCACCGTGCTTTCGGTATCGCTGGCCTACAATCTGTGGCCGGTGTCGTCGCCGGTCAAATGGGTCCTGCGGCGTTTCGATCACGCCGCGATCTATCTTCTGATCGCTGCCACCTACACGCCTTTTCTCGCCCAGCTCGACGGTTCCCCGCTGGCCAGCTGGATGATCGTCCTGGTCTGGACAGCGGCGGCAACGGGCATCGCCATCAAGGTGTTTCTCCCCGGCCGCTTCGACCGGCTGGCCATTCTCTTTTATCTCGCCATCGGCTGGAGCGGCATCATCCTGGTCAGGCCGCTCGTCGAGACGCTGCCGACGACGTCGATCGTGCTCATCGTCGCCGGTGGTATCGTCTATTCCTGCGGCGTCATCTTCTTCGCCTGGAAGGGGCTGCGCTTCCACAATGCGCTGTGGCACGGCTTCGTCGTCACCGGCGCCGGCCTGCATTTGGCAGCCATGGTCGACTGCCTGGTCATCAATCACCTCTGATGGTGCACGTGATCTCGGAATGTCCGGATAGGGATCATGTGCCGACCTGATCCATGGTGCTGGAGCAGCCATGCGCGTCCAATCAGACGCACGGCGCTCTAACCAGGGCTCCGAACTCCAGGTTAGAAAAATGCCTGATGACGGACAACACCGGCGGTGCCGACAGCTTTTTGTGCCCGCAGCTTTTCATGATAGGAATTTTTTCTTGACAGGGTGAGTGCAGCTATGGTACATATTTGCCCATGGTGCAGATTTGCGCCAAGGACCCGCGGCACAGGCAGGTCTTTCGTTTGATGCTTCTCAACCAACGCGCCGGCAACGCTCCAGAGCAGCCCGTTAACCGGGATTCGTTGCCCTGGCGCTCTAACTGGCAATATTGCCAGCGCCATTCAATTTGGTCACAATTCCGTTTAGAGTCGCGAATTACGTGATCGGCGGCAGCGGCATCGGAAACGGGGCACGGATGGCTTTTCTCAGATCCTTCGGCATGGGCAGACGCTCCGACGTCCTGATCTACGATCCACATAAACTGTCGAGCCCGCAGGTCTTCCTGCTGACCATGGTCATCTTCCTGGCCATAGTGGCGTTTATTGCCGCTATATTGACCCGCCAGATCTCGACCGCTTTCGTAACCAATCCTGGGCTGAACGGCCTGATCGTCGGCGTGCTCGTCGTCGGTATCCTGCTGGCCTTCGTCCAAGTCGGGCGACTGTTTCGCGAAGTTCGGTGGGTCAACTCTTTCCGCGCCGGCTCCGAGACCATCGAACCGGTGCTGCTGGCACCGATGAAGGCGATGATCGGACGCTCCGCGAGCATGGCCTTCTCGACCAGTTCGATGCGGACGATGCTCGATTCTATCGCCACGCGTCTCGATGAAAGCCGCGACACCTCGCGCTATCTCGTCGGCCTGCTGGTTTTCCTCGGTCTGCTCGGCACCTTCTGGGGGCTGTTGAACACGATCGGCTCGATCCGCGAAACCATCGAATCGCTCGATCCTGGCACAGGTGACGCGGCCGCGGTGCTCGATTCGCTGAAGCAGGGGCTGTCGGCGCCGCTGGCCGGCATGGGCACCGCCTTCTCGTCCTCCCTGTTCGGCCTCTCCGGTTCGCTGGTGCTTGGCTTCCTCGATCTGCAGGCCGGCCGCGCCCAGACCCGCTTCTACACCGAGCTCGAAAACTGGCTGTCCTCGGTCACCGATCTATCGTCCGACATCATCGTTTCCGACTCGGCCAGGACCGAACCTTCCGACGAGATCCGCCTGCTGTCGGAGAGACTGCGCAGCATGCAGGAGAACGGCGGCGGCTCGAACCCGCGCGTCGCCACCGCGATGGCCAATCTCGCCGACGGCATTTCCGGCCTGGTCAAGAACATGCGCTCCGAGCAGCAGATCATGCGCGACTGGGTCGAGGCCCAGTCCGATGAACAGAAGGCCATGCGCACCACGCTGGAAAAGATCGCCGACGCCCTGAAGAAGCCCGGAGTCCACTAGCATGGCGCTCGCCAGGGGCCGGCGTACCGACCGCCGCATCGATTACTGGCCGGGTTTCGTCGATGCGCTGTCGACGCTGCTGCTGGCCATCATGTTCCTGCTCACGGTCTTCGTGCTGGCGCAGTTCCTGCTCGGCCGCGAGATCTCCGGCAAGGACACGGCGCTCTCGCGCCTCAACTCGCAGATCAACGAACTGACCCAACTGCTGGCGCTTGAGCGCTCGACGGCGCAGGACAAGGAGGATTCGCTCGCCAATCTGCAGGCGTCGCTGTCGGCGGCGGAAGCCGAAAAGAGCCGCCTCGAACAGTTGCTGGCGCAAGGCGCGGGCGCCGGCGACGCCGCCAACCAGCGCGCGACGGCTCTTTCGGGCGAACTCGACAGCCAGCGCCAGATCAGCCAGCAGGCGCTGAGCCAGGTCGAGATCCTCAACCAGCAGATCGCCGCATTGCGCAAGCAGATCGGCGCGCTCGAGGATGCGCTCAACGTTTCCGAAGCCCGCGACCGCGATTCCAATACCAAGATCGCCGATCTCGGCCGCCGCCTGAACGTGGCGCTGGCGCAGCGTGTGCAGGAACTGAATCGCTACCGCTCGGATTTCTTCGGCCGCTTGCGCGAGATCCTCGCCGACCGTGAGAACATCCGTATCGTCGGCGACCGTTTCGTCTTCCAGTCGGAAGTGCTGTTCCCGACCGGCTCCGAGGTGATCAACGACGCCGGCAAGGTCGAGATGAAAAAGCTCGCCGACGCCATTATCGAGCTGCAAAAAGAGATCCCGCCCGAGATCAGCTGGGTGCTCCGGGTCGACGGCCATACCGACAACAAGCCGCTGTCGGGTACCGGCCGTTATCGCGACAACTGGGAACTGTCGACGGCGCGCTCGACCTCGGTGGTGAAGTTCCTGATCGAGAACGGCGTGCCGGCCAACCGGCTGGTTGCCGCCGGCTTCGGCGAGTTCCAGCCGCTCGACCCCGCAGACACCGAAGAGGCGCGCAACAAGAACCGCCGTATTGAACTGAAGCTCACCGAACGTTGACCTATCATCACGCAGTATCACGCGAATCTGTTCGTCGGTTCAACTGCAGGGCGTAATCGATGCCGGCAAGGCCCTGGTCCCGCCGGCGTCCTTTCCCTACCAGCCGAGCCACACCGCAATCAGGGCGACCACCGCCGGCACGGTCTGGACGAACAGGATCTTGCGGCCAACCGTGGCGGCGCCATAGAGGCCGGCAATGGCCACGCAAGCCAGGAAGAAAACCTTGACCTGAAAACCGGCCGCGCCGAGGTAAAGCCCCCAGATCAGGCCGGCGGCGAGAAATCCGTTGTAGAGGCCCTGATTGGCGGCGAGCACTTTCGAGGCGCTGGCGAATTCCGGCGTCAACCGGAACGTCTTGTGTCCGCGTGGTGTGTCCCACAGCACCATCTCCAGGTAGACGATGTAGACATGGATCAAGGCCACGAGCCCGACCAGGATGTTGCCGACCATTCCGTTCCCCCTTCATGTGTCGTCGGCAGCATTTCACGCGTCGGCTCGCCAGCGCAAGACGCATATGACGAGCGGCGCCCGAGGGTTGCAAACGCTCTTGCGTTGGTATCTTTTCGCGCCGTCCCCAATCACGGAAGCAGCCATGTCCTTTCAGAAACTCGACGACCTCGGCCACAAGCTCGAAGCACTTGAGCATGCGCTGGCCATCCTCGGCGCCGATGAAGCGACCCACATGGCCGTCGGCGGCGGCGAGAAGCGCGCCGAGGCGATGTCGGCGCTGGCCGGCATGTATCACACAAGGGCGACCGCGCCGGAGATCGCCGACTGGATCGCCGCGGCCGAAGGCGAGGTGCTCGACGACCAGCAGCGGGCTGCCCTGGCCGAGCTGCGGCGGCAATACACCAACCTGACCTGCCTGCCGGTCGAATTCGTCGAACGCCAGACGACGGCGCGCATGCGTTGCGAGCAATTGTGGCGCGACCTGCGCGCCAAGAACGACTGGGCCGGCTTCCAGCCTGCGCTCGAGGGCGTGGTGGCGCTGGTGCGCGAAGAAGCGGCTCTGCGTGCCGACGTGCTCGGTCTCGCCCCCTACGACGCGCTGATGGAGCAGTACGACCCCGGCAACCGCACCGCCGACATCACTCCTGTGTTCGCCGACCTGAAGAGTTTCCTGAGAGGCTTCGTGCCGGAAGCATTGGCGATCCAGGAAGCGCGGCTGCGCAAGCATCCACTGAAGCCGCTTTCGGGCACTTATGCGATCGACCGCCAACGCGAACTCGGCCTTGCCATGATGGCGGCGGTCGGCTTCGACCTGACGCACGGCTCGCTGTCGGTGTCGCACCATCCGTTCTGCGGCGGTGTGCCGAGCGACGTGCGCATCACCACCCGCTACAAGACTTCCGATTTCCTGTCGGCGCTGATGGGCGTGCTGCACGAGACCGGCCATGCACTCTACGAGCAGAACCTGCCGAAGGCGTGGTCGCACTGGCCGCTCGGCAAGGCGCGCGGCATGGCGGTGCATGAAAGCCAGAGCCTGTTCGTCGAAAAGCAGATCGGCCGCAATCCAGCCTTCTGGCGCTGGGCGCTGCCGGTCGTGGAAAAGCATCTCGGCGAAGCCTGGACGCTGGATGATATCCTGCCGCATGTGCATCGCGTCGAGCGCGGCCTGATCCGTGTCGATGCCGACGAGGTGACTTACCCGCTGCATGTCGTCCTGCGCTACGAGCTGGAGCAGGAACTCGTCTCGGGCAGGCTGGAGGTGGCCGACTTGCCCGAGGCCTGGGACGCCAAGATGCGCGACTATCTCGGCCTCTCAACCCTCGACAATCCCGCCGACGGGCCGATGCAGGACGTGCATTGGCCGGGTGCTGCCTTCGGCTATTTCCCCTCCTACACGCTTGGCGCGATGATGGCGGCACAGCAATGGGCGGCGTTGACGCGCGAGCATGCTTCCACGGACGACGATCTTGCCAAAGGCAATTTCGAAGCGATCAACGCCTGGCGACGCGACAGAATCTGGTCGCAGGGATCACGTTGGTCGACGCCAAACCTGCTCGAACGCGCCACCGGCGAAAAGCTCAACGCCGTGTATTTCACCGAACATTTACGCAAACGCTATGGAGCCGCGTGAGCCGCATTAGCGTTTCATATCCTCAGCGCATATATTTTAGTGTGAGGAATTGGGAGAACGCATCGTGGGAATTTCCCCTCCAAAGGAGCGCGCTACTTTTTCGATCGCCGCAGAAATAAAGAACCGGCTTGAGGACGAAGTTCCAAAAAGCGAAAGGTCACGTTTCGTGGAAACCGCAATCGATCAAGCGTTGCGCGCAGTCGCCGTCAAGCGCCTCAAGAAAACCCTGGATGACCTGCCGCGCGGAGCCAACCCCAAAAGCGAAAGCACCACCGACTTTCTGCACGCTCAGCGCGTGAAGTGGGACGGCCGATCCCCTGACATCCTCGACGGCCCCAGGAAATGATCATCGTCGACGCTTCCGTCTTCGTGAAACTTTTCAAGCAGGAAGAAGACAGCCAGGCAGCTCGCAACTTGATCGATCACATGGTGGACCAGGGCCAAGGCTATCTTGCTCCGTCGGTGGTGCTGTACGAGGCTCTTTCGGACGCGTTGCACGTCGAATTGCCGCTCGCGACGGTTGGCCAGCTTTTCGACCAATTTCGAGAACTGGGCTAGCGATCGAAGAGCCGACGGCGCAGGATCTGGCAACGGCGGAGAAAATTGCCACATCAGCCGTGCCCGGCAATGGTTGTCCTACCTCGTTCGACAGCATCTATCACGCAATGGCGATAGAACGCGGCGCCACCTTTGTTACGGCCGATCAGCGCCACTTTGCCAAGGCCTCGCACTTTGGCAGCGTCGTGCTGCTGAAGGATTGGCGAGCCAACTGACGCCTTCTTTTCTTTACTCGGCCGCGCCCCTGAAGGCGCTGGCACCGGTTTCGAACTGCAGCTTGGCTAGTCGCGCATAGATGCCGCCTTTGGTGACCAGGCTCTGATGCGTGCCTTCCTCGACGATGCTTCCGCCATCCATCACCAGGATCCTGTCGGCCTTCAGCACCGTTGCCAGGCGGTGGGCGATGACGATGGTGGTGCGGCCCCGCATCAGCCGCTCGAGTGCCGTCTGCACCAGCGTCTCGCTCTCGGCGTCGAGCGCCGAAGTCGCCTCGTCGAGCAAAAGGATCGGCGCGTCGCGCAGAATGGCGCGGGCGATCGCCACCCGCTGGCGCTGGCCGCCGGAGAGCGTCACGCCACGCTCGCCAAGCTGGCTGGCATAGCCTTTGTCGAGTTTGAGAATGAATTCATCGGCCAGCGCATCCCTGGCCGCCGCTTCGATCTCGGCATCGCTGGCCCCCGGCCGGCCAAAGCCGATATTGTCGCGCGCGCTTGCCGCGAAAATGGTGACGTCCTGCGGCACGATGGCGATGCGCTCGCGAACCGAAGCAGGATCGGCTTCGCGCACGTTGACGCCATCGATCAGGATCCTGCCTGCTTCCGGATCGTAGAAGCGCAGGATCAGCGAAAAGACCGTGCTCTTGCCGGCGCCCGACGGACCAACGATCGCCACCGTCTCGCCGGGCATTACCTCAAAGCTCAAGCCATGCACGGCGGCGCGATCGGGTCTTGCCGGATAGGAGAAGAATACGGCGTCGAAAACGATCGCACCCTTGGCGGCTGCCGGCAGCGGCTTGGGATCGGCCGGAGCCTGGATCGCCGGCTTCTCGGCCAGGATCTCGGTCAGCCGCTCGGCGGCACCGGCCGCCTGCGCAAGTTCGCCCCAGACTTCGGACAGCGCGCCGAGCGCGCCGGCGGCGAACACCGAATAGAGCAGGAACTGGCCGAGCGTGCCGGGAGACAGCGTGCCGTCGAGAACATCGCGCGAACCGAACCACAGTACCGCCACGACGGAGGAAAAGATGGCGAAGATGGCGAAGAAGGTGAGGAACGAGCGCGCGAAGATCGAGGCGCGCGCTGCCTCGAAAGCGGCATCCACCGCGCCCGAGAAGTGGCCGGTGACCAGCTTTTCGTTGGTGAAGGCCTGCAGCGTGCGCACCGCGCCGATCTGCTCGCTGGCATAGGCGGTCGCCTCCGCCAACGTGTCCTGCGCCTGCCGCGATTTGCGCCGCACCGATCGGCCGAAGGCGACCAGCGGCAGGACGACGACGGGTATGGCCGCAATGACCAGGCCGGACAGTTTCGGACTGGTGACGACCATCATCGCCACGGCTCCAAGGCCAAGGATGACATTGCGCAGCGCCACCGAAGCGGTGGCGCCGACAGCCGACTTGACCTGCGTGGTGTCGGCGGAGAGCCGCGACACGATCTCGCCCGATTGAGCGCTGTCGAAGAAGGCCGGCGACAATGTGGTGACGTGCGCGAAGACGTCGCGCCTGATATCGGCGACGACGCGCTCGCCGAGCGTGATGACGAAATAGTAGCGGCCGGCCGACGCCGCCGCCAGCAGCGCGGCCATCGCCACCAACGCGGCAAAATATTCGGCGATCAAGATCGTGCCGGAAGGCGTAAATCCGTGGTCGATCATCCGCCGTACGGCAAGTGGCAGCGCCAGCGTCGTCACCGCCGCGACAGTCAGCGAGATGACGGCGCCGGCCACCATTTTGCGGTAGCGGCCGATATAGGGGAACAGACGTCTGAGCGGCTTGAGCGAGCGCCGGCGCTCGTCTGCGCTGCTGGTTTGCGCCATCCCAGTGTTTCCTCTAGCCGCCTTGAGCGTATGCGCCTCAATATGCGCGTGCCGCGGCCTTGTGATTCAATTCCGGCTGATGTATAGGCTCGCCGACCGTTTTAGAAGCCGTGGCTCCTCAATAGCTGCGGCTTCGAGTTTTAAAAAGGGGCGCATCGACGCAGGCTTATGCCCGTCAGCCGCGCCGGCAAGCCAGGAACAGAGCGATGAAAACCGATATCCATCCCGACTACCACACCATCAAGGTCGTCATGACCGACGGCACCGAATACATGACCCGTTCGACCTGGGGCAAGGAAGGCGATACGATGAACCTCGATATCGACCCGACGACCCACCCGGCCTGGACCGGCGGCCAGCAGACCCTGCTCGACCGCGGCGGCCGCCTGTCGAAGTTCAAGAAGCGCTTCGAAGGTTTCGGCCTCTAAGCCGCACCCGGCCTTTCGCAGATCAGAAAAACCCGCCTGGTGGCGGGTTTTTGTTGCGACGAGGTGGCTCGCCTCAAGCTGGCGGTCGCGCCCTACCTTCCCCTTGTGGAGGTCGGACCGAAGGTCCGGGGGGGCTGGCGCCGCCCCCCCCCCCCGGGGGTTGGGGGCCCCACCCCCCGTGCTGCGGCCGCCCCCCCCCCCCCCCCCGGGGGGCTGGCGCCGCCCCCACCCCGCTGCTTTGCAGCGACCCACCCACGAGAGGGAGGGTGGGAGCATTCTACCTGTCCAGCAATTCTCGTAGCGCCATGCGCTTGTAGGCAGCGACCAGCCTGTCGCCCTCCTGCCGCTCGACCGAGATCGCCAGCCGCATAGCCGCCTCGCCCATCTGCCAGACGAGAAGTGCCGATGTGTCGAGAGCCACCGGATCGGCGCTGGGATGCAGCCGCTTCAGTACCTTTGTGAGGAATTCGGCGTTG
The DNA here is from genome assembly GCF_040322415.1 of Mesorhizobium sp. M0152. Lineage (NCBI taxonomy): Bacteria > Pseudomonadati > Pseudomonadota > Alphaproteobacteria > Hyphomicrobiales > Phyllobacteriaceae > Mesorhizobium > Mesorhizobium sp. M0152. The sequence goes on along the minus strand of NZ_JAMYTH010000008.1, from coordinate 129,351 downwards.
GCCCGGCTGTCGGCGAGTTCGAGCTGGCGCAGCGCCTTGTCGGCTTGGGTCCCCGACCAAATGTCGCGCATCACCGGCTCGGCCAGGAACAGCGCGTAATAGATATCGACCAGTTCCGAAAACGCTTGGCCCAGGCCCTCGGCGTCGCTGACGCCGGCGAGCGCCGCAGAGATACAGGCCTGGCTCTCGGCGGTGTAGCGCTCGGCCAACGCCCAGATGATCGCCCGCTTGTCCGGAAAGAACTGGTAGAGCGAACCGATCGACACCCCCGCCCGTTCCGCGACTTCCCCCATGCGCATGGCATCGCTGCCTTGCTCGGCGATCAGTGCCGAGGCCGCCGCCAGCATGCGTTCGACCCGCTCGCGGCTGCGCCGCTGGCTCGGCGCCCGGCGCGGCGAAGCGATCTGCTCTTGGGGGGACATGTGCGTGGCGGTGTCGTCCATGACTGGCTCCCGATCCGACAAAATTGCTTGACTCGCTAAATACGAGGGTTTATCACGTTTTGCAAATGTGAGGACATCTCATGTTTTGATGCAGAGGAAGCCAGTTCGTCGCCGCGTCGCGACGCATTCAACCGAAACCGCGGCAAATCGGCCAATGGAGCACTGACATGATCACGAAACTTCTCCCCACCTTGATCTTCCTCGCTGCGGTCGGCTCGGGCATTGTCGGCGGCGTGTTCTTCGCCTTTTCCAACTTCGTCATGCCGGCGCTCGCCCGCTTGCCGGCAGCAGGCGGCATCGCCGCGATGAATTCGATCAACGTCACCGTCATCACCCCGGCATTCATGACCGCGCTTTTCGGCACCGGCCTGGTCTGCCTCGTGCTCATCGCCGGCGCGATCATCGGCTGGAACCAGCCGGGCTCGTTCTGGCTGCTTGCCGGCGCGCTGATCTACATCGTCGGCAACCCGATCGTGACCATGCTCTTCAACGTGCCGCTCAACGACGCACTCGCCGCCGTCGATCCAGCCAGCAGCGAAGGCGCTAGCCTGTGGTCGCGCTACCTCGATGAGTGGGTGATGTGGAACCATGTCCGTACTCTCACCGGCATAGCAGCGCTGGCATCCTTCTGGTTCGCCGCGCGTTGACGACGAGCGGAAGCCGACGGCATGGGGTCTCCGCCCCGAAAAGATCAGGTGGATCGTCCGGGAGACACGCCTTGAAGGATCAATACTCGAACATGGGCTTCGGCATGGCAATCGGCGTTGGCGTCGGGGCGGCGATCGGCGCCGCGCTCGACGACCTGCCCACGGGCATAGCCATGGGCATTGCCGTTGGCGCCGCTCTCGGGGCCTGGCGACGTTAGTGACGGCCGGCGATCTTCAGGCTTTTGTTTTTCGATCGGAATGGCCGAGATCGCGATCCGGATCGATCACGTCCCGGACCAGCTGCTTGAGCTTGGCCGCGTCCGGAAAGCCACCATCGCGCTTGCGGTCCCAGACCAGCACGTCGTTGCAGGAAATCGTGAAGATGCCACCGGTGCCGGGCACCAGCGCCACTTCGCCGAGATCGGCGCCGAAGGTGGAGAGCAGTTCCTGCGCCATCCAGCCGGCACGCAGCAGCCACTGGCACTGCGTGCAATAGGTGATGCGGATGGTGGGCAGCGGATTTTCGGTCATGTCAGGCTTTGTTCACGCCGCGCTGAGCTTGGCCATGGTCTCGTCGTCGACTTCGAAGTTGGCGTAGACGCTTTGAACGTCATCGTCGTCCTCTAGTGTGGCGACCAGCTTCATCAGCGACTGTGCCCGTTCCTCGTCGACCGGGACATTGTTCTGCGGCCGCCAGATCGGCTTCACCGATTCGGCCTCGCCGAGCGAACCTTCCAGTGCTTTCGACACCTCGCCAAGGCTCTCGAACGCGCAATAGATGGTGTGGCCTTCCTCGTCCGATTCGACATCGTCGGCGCCGGCCTCGATCGCCGCGTCCATGACCTTGTCGGCGCTGCCGGCCGATGCCGGATAATAGATCTCGCCGGCGCGGTCCCACATGAACGACACCGAACCGGTTTCGCCCATTGCCCCCCCTGCCTTGGTGAAGGCGGCACGCACGTTCGACGCCGAACGGTTGCGGTTGTCGGTCAAGGCCTCGACGATAACGGCGACACCGCCTGGGCCGTAGCCCTCATAGCGCACGGCTTCATAGTTTTCGGCGTCGCCCATCGAGGCTTTGTTGACGGCACGCTGGATGTTGTCCTTCGGCATCGACACCGCCTTGGCGTTCTGGATAGCCAGTCGCAGGCGCGGGTTCATCGATGGATCGGGCGTGCCGCTCTTGGCGGCGACGGTGATTTCGCGCGCCAGCTTGGAAAACATTTTCGACCGCACCGCGTCCTGACGGCCCTTGCGGTGCATGATGTTCTTGAACTGTGAATGGCCAGCCATGGCACCCCTGTCGTGTTCGGCTAGAGCATGCTGCGGCCAGGCGACATTGCCCGATATTCGCAAAAATGCTCGAATTCAAAATTTCAGAGCGTCCCGGGTGCAACTCGCGGAAGCACGGCGTTCTCTGTCGGAATGGCCGGCTTATAGATAAATCGGCTCAATTCGTCCAGCCGCGCCGCGTTCGCGAAGCACGATCAGAGCAGCAACAACCGCTCACGCCTCGAGGTCCGGCTTCAGCCGGTCGATGATACCGAGCGCATGGCCGGCATACTGGCTGATCCAGCGGTCGTGGATGTGCTTGATCGGCAGCGCGTCGAGATGGTTCCAGCGCTCGCGGCCTTGGTGGTCATAGCTCAATGTCCGCCGCCCGCCTTCTTGCGGCGCCGCGCCAGCATGTTGAGCCCCTCGACCAGCGCGGAAAAACCCATCGCCGCGTAGATGTAGCCCTTTGGCACGTGATAGCCCATGCCGTCGGCGATCAGCGTCATGCCGATCATCAGCAGGAAGCCCAGGGCCAGCATGACGATGCTGGGGTTCTTGGCGATGAAGTCCGCCAGCGGCCCGGCCGCCAGCATCATGACGCTGACCGCGACGATGACGGCAATGTACATGATCGCGATCTCGTCGGTCATGCCGACCGCGGTGATGATCGAATCGATCGAGAAGACAAGGTCGAGCAGCAGGATCTGGAAGATGGCGCCGGCGAGCGAGATCTGCAGCGTTTCGCCGAGCATCGTATCCTTGTGGTCATCGGGGTCGACCGTGTGGTGGATTTCCTTCGTCGCCTTCCAGACGAGGAACAGGCCGCCGGCGATCAGGATCAGGTCGCGCCACGAGAAGCCGTGGCCTAAAGCGGTGAACACCGGCGTCGTCAGCTGGACGATGATGGAGATGGTGGCCAGCAGCACCAGCCGCATGATCAATGCCGCCGAGATGCCGAGCCGGCGGGCGCGGGCCCGTTGTGCCACCGGCAGCTTGTTGGTCAGGATCGAAATGAAGATCAGATTGTCGATGCCGAGCACGATCTCCAGCACCACCAGCGTCAGCAGCGCGACCCAGGCCGTTGGGTCGGACACGAATTGAAAATGCGGCGCCAGGAACTCGAAAAGCTGCATGGAGGTCGTCCCCTCTTGTAACGATCTAGAGCAGTGTCGCCGCCAGTTAGGTACTGCGTGCGCCTATATCAATGTTACAACCAGAAGGATGGTGCGGTTTCCTCCAGCCGCGGCCCGCGACGAAACGGCGCGATCCTCTCGGTCAGTCCCGTGCGGTCGGAAATATCGACGCCGACGCCGCACAAGGTCGCCGGTCCGGTCGCTGCCTCGAAGCGCCCTTTCGGCACTTTCGACAGGAACCGGTTGAGCGGCTCTTCCTTGTCCATGCCGAGCGAGGAATCGTAGTCGCCGCACATGCCGGCGTCGGAGATGTAACCGGTCCCGCCATTGAGGATCTGGTGATCGCCGGTCGGCTGGTGCGTGTGGGTGCCGACGACCAGACTGGCGCGGCCATCGACGAAATGCGCGAAGCACATTTTTTCCGAGGTCGCCTCGGCGTGGAAGTCGATGACCACCGCATCCGCCTGCTCGCCGAGCGGACAGGCGGCAAGCTCGCGTTCGCCGGCCTGGAATGGATCGTCGAGTTCGGGATGCATGAACACCCGGCCCATGATGTTGGCGACCAGCACGCGCGCGCCGCTCCTGGCGATGTAGACGCCGGAGCCGCGTCCGGGCGTACCCTTGGGAAAATTGGACGGGCGCAGGAAGCGCTCCTCGCGCGGCGCGAAGGCCAGCGCGTCGCGCTGGTCCCAGACATGGTTGCCGGTGGTGACAACATCGGCGCCGGCCGCGATCGTCTCGCGAAAGATCTCTTCGGTGATGCCGAAGCCGCCGGCGGCGTTCTCGCCGTTGACGATAACGAAATCCAGTCCGAAATCCGAGATCAGGCCAGGCAGTTGTTCCCAAACCGCCGTGCGTCCCGTCTTGCCAACCATGTCGCCGAGGAAAAGGAGTCTCATCTAGGTCCTGAAAAGCTGCATGCCCTTTCGGAAAAGATCACGCATCTAGAGATAAACAAACTATCTACAATTTTGGCGCGAAGCGGCGCAACCCGCTCTCGGTGAGTATTTCGGTGAGGACCACGTCGTGCTCCTCATTCGGCACCAGCTCCACTTCCTGGCAGTCGAAGGCGATGCCGACAAGCCGCGGCTGCTGCCCCTTGTCGACCAGCCTGGCGATGGCGCGGTCGTAATAGCCGGCGCCATAGCCGATGCGATGGCCGCGTGCATCGAAGGCGGCGAGCGGTACCAGCATCACCGAGGGGTCGAGCACCTCGGCTTGCTCATGCGGGCCGATCGTACCGAAGCCCATTTCGACCATCGGCGCGCCACGCACAAGCTCGCGAAAGACGATGGTGGTCTTGTCGAGGATGGCGGGCAGGCAAAGCCTTGCACCTTTCTCGCGCAAGGCGAACATCAGCGGCCGGACGTCGACTTCCGAACGCATCGGCCAGAAGCCGGAGACGATCTGCCCCGGCTCGACGGCGAGGTGATCACGCGCCGTCTCGGCCATTTCAAGGGCGACCTCCACCCGCCAGAACTCGTCGAGCGCATCGCGGCGTCCGAGTGCTCCGAGCCGAAGTTCTTTTTTCAAGTCTTTTGAGGAGGTCATGCCCAGACGATAGAAAGGTCAGATTTGGATGACGTTTTAGGAGCGACGTTTTCTACCGCAACATCCGCCGAAATGCGCGGATGCAGGCAATAAGCGACGATCCACACGACCGGTGGAGAAGTCGATCCCGGGTGCCTACAAAGTAGGTGGGTGCCGTGTGAGAAAACCCACGGGTCTTCCCAGGGACAGCTCCCTAAGGATCGTTAAGGCCCCGGGGAAATGTGTCTCCTGCCGGGAAGCGCAGACCGTCAGCCCCAATATAGGCCCGTGACTCCCCAAGCGCCAGTGAGATGCACACAGAGAGATGCCATTCTTTCCATCGCCCACTCACCCTTGCGCGGACCAGGCCTGCTGCCTACGGTCGTCTGGCGCGAACCAAGGAGCAAAAATGCGTTTCGAAGGCACGGCGTCCTATGTCGCCGACAAGGATCTGATGGTGGCGGTCAACGCGGCGATCGCGCTGGAGCGGCCCTTGCTGGTAAAGGGCGAGCCCGGCACCGGCAAGACGGAACTCGCCCGCCAGGTGGCGGCCGCCCTTGGCCTCGATCTGATCGAGTGGCACGTCAAATCGACTACCAGGGCGCAGCAAGGTCTTTACGAATATGACGCCGTCTCGCGGCTACGCGACAGCCAGCTGGGTGACGAGCGCTTCAACGACATCAAAAACTACATCAAACGCGGCAAATTGTGGGAAGCGTTCGCGGCCGGCAGGAAGGTCGTGCTTCTGATCGATGAGATCGACAAGGCCGACATCGAATTCCCCAACGACCTGTTGCAGGAACTGGATCGGATGGAGTTCTTCGTCTACGAAACCGGCGAGACCATCCGCGCCACGGTCAGGCCGATCGTCATCATCACCTCCAACAACGAGAAGGAACTGCCGGACGCCTTCCTGCGCCGCTGCTTCTTCCACTACATCCGCTTTCCCGACGTCGATACGCTGCACAGAATCGTCGACGTCCACTACCCCGGCATCAAGCAGAATCTGGTGCGCGCGGCGCTCACCCAGTTCTACGAGATCCGCGACGTGCCAGGGCTGAAGAAGAAGCCCTCGACCTCCGAAGCGCTCGACTGGATCCGCCTGCTCGTCGCCGACGACATTGCGCCGGAGGATCTGCGCGCCGACCCGAAGAACGCGCTGCCCAAGCTGCATGGCGCGTTGCTGAAGAACGAGCAGGACGTGCATCTGTTCGAGCGCCTGGCCTTCATGGCAAGAAGGCAGCAATAGGGCGGCAGCAGTAGCGCTTTCCCCGCTGTGGACCGTTGCCGCCCACAGAACAGAAAGGCAGGTTCATCCGAAGACTTTGGAGGAAATGAAATGACCGAGATCACCGTCCGTCCGCTCGCTCAATCCGACCACGCCGACTGGCGCCGGCTTTGGACCGCTTACCTTACCTTCTACGAAACCAAGCTGCCCGAAGACGTCTATGAGGTCACCTGGAAGCGCCTGTTCACGGAAGGTGAGTTCGAGCCCAAGGGCTTCGTCGCCATCCTCGACGGCAAGGCTGTCGGCCTCACGCACTATCTGTATCATCGCTCTTGCTGGTCTGAGAAAAACAACTGCTACTTGCAGGATCTGTTCGCCGACCCCGAAGTGCGCGGCAAGGGGATCGGCGCTGCCCTGATCGAAGCGGTGAAGCAGGAAGCCGGCAAGATCGGCGTCAAGAACGTCTACTGGATGACCCATGAGACCAACGCCACGGCGCGCAAGCTCTACGACCATGTGGCGCGGCGCACGGGGTTCATCGAATATGATCTATTGTAGCAAGATCGACGATTGAAACCGCTGTATTTACGCAATATATTGCGCATGGTTGAGGACGCCGATGCCGCTGATCGAAACCAACACGCGCAAGATTGTCACAAGGCTTTTGCGCGATGGTTGGGTAAGCGTCAGCGGCGGCAAGCACGACAAGTATGAGCATCCGGACAGGCCTGAGGTGATGATCATCGTGCCTCGTCATCGTGAACAATCTCCCGGTGTCGCTCGGTCGATCGCTCGGCTGGCTGGATGGATTTGAGGACAAACCGCATGACGCACTATGTCGGAATTCTCGATGGCATAGAGGATGTCTGGGGCGTACGGGTCCCTGACGTCCCCGGTTGTCACGGAGGCGGCGCAAGCCCCGAAGCGGCCATTGCCGATGCGACCTCCGCTGTGCGCGAATGGACAGAAGCACGCTTGGCGAAACACTTGCCATTGCCAAGATCGAGTACGGTTGCTGAGCTACTCAAACAGGGGGTAATCGACAGCGCCTCTGGTGAATCCGCCGTGATGATTCCGGTACTGATCGACTCCGGACGCCCTGTTCGGGCCAATCTGTCGCTCGATGCTGGCCTGTTGGCGGCGATCGATGAAGAGGCAGGTCGGCGCGGCCTGACGCGTTCCGCCTTTATCGCGAGCGCCGCACGAGAGAAGATCGAAGGCCACCGATAGGCGGTCATGTTCATCCCCTTCTTCCTCGAACTCAAGGCAGCACGTGTTCCCGTCTCGCTCCGGGAATATCTGTCGCTGCTGGAGGGGCTGGAGGCCGGATTGGTCGACTATGACGTCGAGGGTTTTTACTATCTCGCCCGCACCGCACTGGTGAAGGACGAGCGCCATATCGACAGCTTCGACCAGGTCTTTGCGCATGTCTTCAGGGGTATCGAAGCGCTGGGCGGGCCGGATGCGGTGGACGTTGCGAACATCCCGGAGGAGTGGCTGCGCCGACTGGCCGAAAAGCACCTGACCGATGAGGAGAAAAAGCTGGTCGAGGCGCTCGGCGGTTTCGACAGACTGATGGAAACGCTGAAGCAGCGGCTGGAAGAGCAAAAAGGCCGCCACCAGGGCGGTTCGAAATGGATCGGCACCGGCGGCACCTCGCCCTTCGGCGCCTATGGCTACAATCCCGAAGGCGTGCGTGTCGGCCAGCATGAAAGCCGAAACCGTCGTGCGGTGAAGGTCTGGGACAAGCGCGAGTTCAGGAATTTCGACGATGCCGTCGAACTCGGCACCCGCAATATTAAGATCGCGCTGAAGCGTTTGCGCCGCTGGGTGCGGGAGGGCGCCGAGGAGGAGTTCGACCTGCCCGGCACCATTCACGCCACCGCCGAGCACGGCTATCTCGACGTCCGGACGCGGCCCGAACGCCGCAACGCGGTGAAGCTCCTGATGTTCTTCGATGTCGGCGGCTCGATGGACGACCACATCAAGAGCGTCGAGGAGCTGTTTTCGGCCGCCCGCGCCGAATTCCGCCAGCTCGAGTATTTCTATTTCCACAACTGCCTCTACGAGGGCGTGTGGAAGGACAATCGCCGTCGCCACGCCGAGACGATCCCAACCTTCGACCTCATTCGCAAATACGGTCCCGACTACAAGGTGATCGTCGTCGGCGACGCCTCGATGAGTCCTTACGAGATCGCGCATCCGGGTGGGTCAGTGGAACACTGGAATCCCGAGGCCGGCGCCGTCTGGCTCGGCCGCCTGCTGCGGCAATGGCCGAATGCCGTATGGCTCAATCCCGAGAGCGAAAAGAACTGGGGCTTTACCCATTCGATCGCGATGATTCGCGATATCTTCGGCGGCCGCATGTTCCCCCTGACGTTGGCCGGGCTGGAAGCCGCGACGAGAGAGCTTTCAAGGAAGCATTAGTTTTAGAGAGGTGCGGGATTATCGCTTCAGAGATCAGCGTCCCTCGCCCCGTTTGCGGGGAGAGGATGCCGGGGGTGAGGGGCGGCGCAGGCGCTTGAAAGAAGGCCAATGCGGCGAATTCGGCTCGGGAATGCCGGCACTGGGCGAACCCGTAACAAACGCCTATCTTGTTGCGAATAGAGATTGCAACCAACAACGAGCCGCCAAGGCTGAGGAGATCAAATGGACACCCACGCCTATCCCGTCACTCGCACAGACGCCGAATGGCGCGCCCGGCTGACGCCGGAGCAATATGCCGTCATGCGCGGCCATGGCACCGAGCGGCCGGGAAGCTGCGCCCTGCTCTACGAAAAGCGCGCCGGCACCTTTTCCTGCGTCGGCTGCGACCAGCCATTGTTCGAATCCAAGCTGAAGTACGAGAGCGGTACCGGCTGGCCGAGCTTCAACGATCCGGTACCCGGTTCGGTCGAGAACACGGTCGACCGCAGCTACGGCATGGTCCGCACCGAGTGCCATTGCGCCCGCTGCGGCAGCCATCTCGGCCATGTCTTCGAGGATGGCCCACCGCCGACCGGCCTGCGCTACTGCATCAACGGCGTGGCTTTGAAATTCGAGCCGGCCGCCTGAACGGCATGGCATTGTATCGCACGAAGGGCGGCTTTGGCCGCCCTTTTTTCGTATGCGGCGGGTGACGCTCTCTTCAGACCACCGCCGTGGCGATCAGCCAGAGCGCGGAGCCCAGCATTATTAGCGAGGCCTTGGCACCGCCCGATGTCTCAACCGTTCGCCAGACGCAAATGGTCAGGAAGATATTGTAGGGCACCGGCGCGAAATGCACCGCCAGAACCAGCGCAAGCGGCAGCTTGAGCCCGAGCAGGATGAGCGCGGCCACCGAGGACGCAAGGTTTATCACGGTGCCTGCGAGCACCATGTCGCGCCAGAACAGCCGGTCCAGCGGCACCCGGCCAAGCCAGCGCGAGCGGAAGAAGTCCGCACGCACCGGCGACCTACTCCTGCCCCAGGACTTCGGCAACGGCACGCTCGACACGCGAGCATTCGGTCACCAGCCAATCGGCCATAGCCGGCCAATTGTCCTCGGCAAAGCAGTTCACCCGCCACATGGAATTGATGCCGAGGTCCTCGCAACTCTGTTCCGGCCTGAGCTTCAACCAGTCTTCGATCGCCGGTTGGAACGGTTTCAACCGCGACCAGGCTTGCGTGGCACCGAACTTCTCGTTGCGGCCGAAAAAGACGCCGACATGGTTCTGCGCCGGCGCCACGTACATGGAAAGGACCAATGCGAAGTTGGGCAACCCGCGTTGCCAGAACCAGGGTCCGCGCCTCGCCAGCCGAGCCCTTTCCTCCGGATGCCGTTCGTCGAATAGCGTCCAGAAGGCGCGATGGCGGAATTCAGAAGCGCGGCGGGCGCCGAAGTCGAATTCGCTCATGGTTCAAACCGTATCTCCGGCAACCGTATCGGACGCCGGGCCGGTTAGTGTTACACCATGCCGAGAGCGGCCTTGTAGAGGTCGAGGATGGTTTCCTCCTCCTGCCGCTCGGCCTGGTCCTTCTTGCGCAGCCTGATGATCGTGCGCATCGCCTTGGTGTCGAAGCCGGTGCCCTTGGCCTCGGCGAACACTTCCTTGATGTCGTCGGCGATGGTCTTCTTCTCTTCCTCAAGCCGCTCAATGCGCTCGATGAAGGCACGCAGCTGGCCGGCGGCAACAGTCTGGCTGGTCTCGGTGATATCGTCGGCCATGTTTTTCTCCAAAAGATCGGTGCTGCGCCGCGACTCGGGGAAGCGAGCGGCGGCGAATTCAGCGGTTCGATGCCCGACCGGGGGCGGTGGGTCAAGCCGTTATCGACGCGACATGAAGGGCTGCCGCCAAACGCCGACAGCTCCTCGCGGCCAACAGCCTTGTTTACCCAAAAGTGATCAGCAGGTCCTTGGCGTCGATCTGGTCGCCGGCCTTGACCAGCACCTCGGCGACCGTGCCGTCGCGCTCGGCATGCAGCGCCGTTTCCATCTTCATCGCCTCGATGGAGAGCAGCACGTCACCGGCCTTCACGGCCTGGCCGGCGGCGACCGAAAGCGCCGAGACGACGCCCGGCATCGGCGCACCGACATGCGCCTCGTTGCCCGGCTCGGCCTTGCGGCGGGCCTTGGCAGCCGACGCACCGTGCGCACGGTCCGGCACCTTCACGCGGCGCGGCTGGCCGTTGAGTTCGAAGAACACGGTGACCATGCCCTTCTCGTCGACATCGCCGATCGCAAGACAACGCACAACCAGCGTCTTGCCCTTCTCGATGTCGACGAAAATCTCGTCTTCCGGCTTCATGCCGTAGAAATAGGTCGGCGTCGGCAGCACGCTGACCGGGCCGTAGGTCTCCTGCGCGGCCGCGAAATCGGCGAAGACCTTCGGATACATCAGCCACGAAGCGAATTCGTATTCACTGATCTTGCGCTCGAGCTTCTGTTCGATCTCCTTGCGGCTGGCCTTGAGGTCCGCTGTCTTCAAAAGCGAACCCGGCCGCACGGTGATTGGCTTGTCGCCCTTCAGCGCCTTCTTCTGCAGCGGCGCCGGCCAACCGCCCGGCGACTGGCCGAGGTCGCCGCGCAGCATCGAGACGACCGAATCCGGGAAGGCGATGTCCCTAGCCGGGTTCTCGACATCGGCAACAGTCAAATCCTGGCTCACCATCATCAGCGCCATGTCGCCGACCACCTTGGACGACGGCGTCACCTTGACGATGTCGCCGAACATCAGGTTGACGTCGTGATAGGTCTGCGCCACTTCGTGCCAGCGTGTCTCCAGCCCAAGCGAACGCGCCTGCTCCTTGAGGTTGGTGAACTGTCCGCCCGGCATTTCGTGCAGATAGACTTCCGAAGCCGGTCCCTTGAGGTCGCTTTCGAAAGCAGCGTACTGGTTGCGTACCGCTTCCCAGTAAAACGAGATTTTCCGGATCCATTGCGGATCCAGGCCCGGATCGCGGTCGGTGCCCTTCAGCGCCTCGACGATCGAGCCCAGGCATGGCTGCGACGTGTTGCCGGAGAATGCGTCCATCGCCGCGTCGATGGCGTCGACGCCGCTCTCCACCGCCGCCAGCACCGTCGCCGCCGAAAGACCCGACGTATCATGGGTGTGAAAATGGATCGGCAGGTCGGTCGCCTCGCGCAGCGCCTTGAACAGCACGCGCGCGGCGGAAGGCTTCAATAGGCCGGCCATGTCCTTGACGGCGATGATATGGGCGCCGGCGGCCTGCAATTCCCCGGCCAGGCCGACATAGTATTTCAGGTCGTACTTCGCCCTGGCCGGATCGAGAATGTCGCCGGTGTAGCAGATCGCCGCCTCGATCAACTTGCCTTCGGCGCCGACCGCGTCCATGGCGACGCGCATGTTCTCCACCCAGTTCAGGCAGTCGAACACCCGGAACAGGTCGATCCCCCCGTTAGCCGCCTGGCGGACGAAGTGCTGCACGACATTGTCGGGATAGTTGGTGTAGCCGACGCCGTTGGCGCCGCGCAAAAGCATCTGCAGCAGCAAATTGGGCGCTGCCTCGCGCACCAGCGACAGCCGCTCCCAGGGATCCTCGGTGAGGAAGCGCATGGCGACGTCGAAAGTGGCGCCGCCCCAGCATTCCAGTGACAGAAGCTGCGGCAAGGCACGCGCATAGGTGCCGGCGATGCCGGCAATATCATGCGTGCGCACGCGCGTCGCCAGCAGCGACTGGTGGCCATCGCGCATCGTCGTGTCGGTGACCAGCACCTCTTTGCGGTCGCGCATCCAGGCGGCGAATTTCTCCGGCCCAAGCACGTCGAGCTTCTGCTTGCTGCCATCAGGCACATTGCCGTTGAGGTAAGGCACGATGGGGGCGGCCGCGTCGGCCTTCGGCTGCGGCCGGCCGCGTGTTTCGGGATGACCGTTGACCGACACATCGGCCAGATAATTGATGAGCTTGGTCGCGCGGTCCTGCCGCTTGACCTGCTGGAACAGCTCCGGCGTCGTGTCGATGAACCGGGTCGTGTAGGAATTGTCGGCGAAGCTCGGGTGGTTGATGATCGCTTCGAGGAAGGTAAGGTTGGTCGCCACGCCACGGATGCGGAATTCGCGCAGCGCCCGGTTCATGCGCGCGATCGTCTCGGCCGGCGTCGGCGCCCACGCCGTCACCTTCTCCAGCAGCGGATCGTAAAAGCGAGTAATGACCGCGCCGGAATAGGCGGTGCCGCCATCGAGGCGGATGCCGAAGCCCGTCGCCCCGCGATAGGCGGTGATGCGGCCATAGTCCGGGATGAAGTTATGCTCGGGATCTTCCGTGGTGATGCGGCACTGCAAGGCGTGGCCGTTCAGCCTGATGTCCTTCTGCGCCGGCACGCCCGAATCCGGCGTACCGATGGCGAAGCCGTCGAGGATATGGATTTGCGCCTTGACGATGTCGATGCCGGTCACCTGTTCGGTGACGGTATGCTCGACCTGGATGCGCGGATTGACCTCGATGAAATAGAATTTGCCCGTATCGGCATCCTGCAGGAACTCGACCGTGCCGGCACCGACATAGCTGGTCTCTCGCGCGATCTTCAGCGCGTAACCGCAAAGCTCCTGGCGCAAATCCTCGCCGAGATAGGGAGCCGGCGCCCGCTCGACGACCTTCTGGTTGCGGCGCTGGATCGAGCAGTCGCGCTCGAACAGATGCACGACATTGCCATGCGTGTCGCCCAGCACCTGCACCTCGACATGGCGCGCGCGCTCGATCAGCTTTTCGAGATAGACTTCGTCCTTGCCGAAGGCGGCTTTCGCCTCGCGCTTGCCTTCCGTGACCTCACGGGCGAGATCGGCCTCGGAACGGATGGCACGCATGCCGCGTCCGCCGCCGCCCCATGACGCCTTCAGCATCACGGGATAGCCGATCCCTTTGGCCAGGTCCTTGACCGCGTCCATGTCGTCGGGCAGCGGATCTGTGGCTGGGATCACCGGTACGCCGACCTCGATCGCCAGATTGCGCGCGGCGACCTTGTTGCCGAGCCGGCGCATCGTATCGGGCCTGGGGCCGATGAAGGTGATGCCCGCTTGCGCGCAGGCTTCGGCGAATTCAGGGCTTTCCGACAACAGGCCGTAACCCGGGTGGATGGCATCGGCGCCCGAAAGCCTGGCGACGCGGATCACCTCCTCGATCGACAGGTAGCTTTCGATCGGGCCCATATCCCTGGTCAAGTGCGGGCCGCGTCCGACTTGATAACTCTCGTCCGCCTTGAAGCGGTGAAGGGAATATTTGTCCTCTTCGGCCCAGATCGCCACGGTTTTGAGGCCGAGTTCGTTGGCCGCGCGAAAGACGCGGATGGCGATTTCAGACCGGTTGGCGACGAGGATCTTCGTAATGGCCAAGGATGGGGCTCCAGCAGCGGAAGAGAAGAGAAATCGGCGTCATGATTAGCGTGAAAATGCTGCAGTGCAAACAAAATCGGCGCTGATTTAAACCGATTTAAATCGATTCTTTGCTGATGCCGGGTTGGCAGATGCCTGAATGCCCGGTCGAGTGCCCCTCTTTCCCGGCTAAAGAACCACCGAGAAGCGAGCGCAATGTCTGCACGCCTCTGCGACCAAAGAAAATGCCCGGCGCGAGGCGCCGGGCATTTTCGTAAGCTTCGAGGAGGACAGGCTTACATCTTCTGGATGTAGGTGTACTTGCCGTCGTCGCCCTTCTTCCACTCGTACATGACGTAGCCGGGCAGCGTCGGGTCGCCCTTGGCGTCGTAGGAGAGGTCGCCGAGCACGGTCTTGAACGGGCCGTTTTCATGCAGCGCCTTGGCGACTGCCTGCGGGTCGTTCGACTTGGCGATGGTCGCGGCTTCCGCGATCGCCTGCATGGCGGCGTAGGAGTACAGCGTGTAGGCTTCCGGCTCGAAGCCCTGCGCGCGGAACTTCTCGACCAGTTCCTTGTTGGTCGGGATCAGGCGCGGGTCCGGGCCGAACGTGTTGAGCGTGCCCGCGACCGCGTCGCCCGCGATCGAAGCCAGTTCGTTCGACACGATGCCGTCGCCGGAGACCAGCGTTGCCTTGAGGCCCTGGTCGGCCGCCTGGCGGATGATCAGGCCGGCTTCGGTGTGCAAGCCGCCCCAGTAGATGATGGAAACGCCGGCTTCCTTCATCTTGGCGATCAGCGCCGAGAAGTCCTTGTCGCCGACGTTGACGCCTTCATACATGACTTCCGTCAGGCCTTTGGCGTTCATGGCCTTCTTGGTTTCGTCGGCAAGGCCCTGGCCGTAGGTGGTCTTGTCGTGAATGACGGCGATCTTGGCGTCCTTGAAGTTCGCGGCGAGATAAGCGCCGGCAATGCTACCCTGCTGGTCATCGCGTCCGCAGGTGCGGAACACGTTCCACAGGCCGCGCTCGGTGAACTGCGGGTTGGTCGCGGCCGGCGTGATCTCGACGATGCCGTTTTCGGCATAGACTTCCGAGGCCGGGATCGAGACGCCCGAGTTGAAGTGGCCGACCACGAACTTGACGCCGTCGCCGACGAACTTGTTGGCGACCGAGATGCCCTGCTTCGGATCCGACACGTCGTCGCCGACTTCGAGCTTGATCTGCTCGCCGTTGATGCCGCCCTTGGCATTGAGATCGGCGACGGCCTGTTCGGCGCCCTTCTGCAGCTGAGCGCCGAAGGCGGCGTTCGGACCGGTGATCGGACCGGCAACGCCGATCAATACGTCAGCCCACGCGTTGCCGCCGAACGCGACCAGCGCGGTCAGGGCGACGGCGGACAAAAGTGACTTTTTCATGTAAACGCTCCCATTAACGGAGTGGGCGTGGATGAAGCTTTCATGCGATGCCCACCCTTATCGCAGAAAGCATAGTTTGCCGATTTTCAGGCACTTGTCACGCCGATTCAATTTCGAAGCGGCGTTAATGATGAACGTCAACCTTTCGGTTTCCAGCTCAAGATTGAAGCTCTTTCGTAGAGCCAATTATACTGTGTGACCATCTGGTTGGTTCGTGTGTATTGATAGCCGACGAAGCCCAGTATCATCAGCACGATGGTGTCGACGATATAGTAGTGCAGCGAAAACATCGTGCCGCCGAACAGCGCGTGATGGATGAAGCGGATGCCGATGCCGAGAACCAGCAGATAGGCGAACAGCTGGATGAAGCTGCGCCATGTCTGGGCGCTGGCCTTGCCCGTCATCCATGCCGCCCAGCCGCCCAGCAGGCAGGTGACGAAGAAGAACTGCCAGATCGACGGTTCCTCGTAGAGAATGCCTTGCATGGTGAAGACTCCTGAATTCAGTGGTGTCCGCCTTCGAGATAGGCGGCGCGCACTTCCGGATTGGCGAGCAGTTCCTTGCCGGTGCCGCTCATCGTCACATTGCCGTTGACCATGACATAGCCGCGGTTGGCGAGCTTGAGCGCGCCGAAGGCGTTCTGTTCGACCAGGAAAACCGTCAGCCCCTGGCTACGGTTCAATTCGCGGATGGCGTCGAAGATCTGCTTGACGATCAGCGGCGCCAGACCCAGCGACGGCTCATCAAGCAGAAGCAGCTTCGGCCGCGCCATCAGCGCGCGTGCGATTGAAAGCATCTGCTGCTCGCCGCCCGACAGCGTGCCGCCGCGCTGGGCGATGCGCTCCTTCAGCCTCGGGAACAGCGCGAACACCTTCTCGACGTCCTCGTCATAGTGCTTGAGATTGTCGAGACTGGCGCCCATCTGCAGGTTTTCCATCACGGTCATGCGCGGGAAGATGCGGCGTCCCTCCGGCGATTGGGCGATGCGCATGCGCGCGATCTCGTGCGTCGGCAATTGGGTGATATCGGTGCCGGCGAAGGTGATGGTGCCGTTGCGGGCGCGTGGCGCGCCGAAGATAGTCATCATCAGCGTCGATTTGCCGGCGCCGTTGGCGCCGATCAGCGCCACGATCTCGCCTTGCTTGACGGTGACATCGAAACCGTTAAGCGCCCGGATATTGCCGTAGTAGGTCTGCACACCCTTGATATCGAGCAGCGTTGTCCCGGCCATCACTTGCGCCCTCCACGCTTGCCCGTCGCAGGCTTGGCGGCGGTTTTTCCGGAAGCTTTGCTGGCGGTTTTCCCGGAGACTGCTCCGGCAGCCTTCCCGGAAGGAGCTTTGGCGGTTGCCGGAGCCTTGGCTGCGGGTTTGGCCGCTGCGGGCGACTTCGCCGCCGTTCCGGTTCCCGCCTTTGGCGCGGTTTTCCGAACAGGCTTCGCCTTCGCCGCGGGAGCGGGTGCCGATGGCGAGGCGGTCGCGGAGGCCGCCTTGTTCGCCGCGGCGCGCGACTTGGCGTCGACCTGACCGGCCTTTGACGCGCCCTTGGCCACCGTCACGCGTTCGCCGGTGCTGTGGCCGACCGTGTCGGTCACCGGCCCGGCGAGATACGAGGACGATGTCCCCGGACCATGCGCCGAATCAGGCCCGGTATCGAGCTGTTCGATGACGTCCTCGTCGCCGACTTCGGTCAGCACGGTTTCGACTTCCTCGTCGTCGACGCCGAGATAGGCGGCGATGACGCGTGGATCGGTGCGCACCGATTGCGGATTGCCGTCGGAGATCTTGCGGCCGTATTCCAGCACCACGACATGATCGGAGATCTGCATGACCACCGACATGTCGTGTTCGATCAACAGGATCGATGCGCCAGACGTGTTCTTGATATCGATCAACAGCTCGTTGAGCGCAGCCGATTCCTTCGGATTGAGGCCGGCCGCCGGCTCATCCAGACATAGGAGCTCCGGACCCGTGCACATGGCGCGCGCGATCTCGAGCCGCCGCTGCGCGCCATAGGGCAGGTCTCCGGCCGGATCGTCGGCGCGATCGACGAGATCGGCCTTCTCCAGCCAGTGCCTGGCAAGCTCCACCGATTCGGCGGAGGCCTTGCGGTAACCGCTGAAGCCGAACAGGCCAAGCACCGTATAGCCAGACGCCTTCATCAGCTTGTTGTGTTGCGCAACGAGCAGGTTCTCCAGCAGCGTCATGCCCGAGAACAGGCGGATGTTCTGGAAGGTGCGCGCCACCTTGGCGCGCGCCGGTATCTCATGATTGGGCAAGCGCTCCAGCAGATAGGTCGAGCCGTTGGCCCGGTTGAGCGTAATCATGCCTTCCGACGGCTTGTAGAAACCGGTGATGCAGTTGAACACGGTGGTCTTGCCGGCGCCGTTGGGGCCGATCAGCGCGGTGATCTCGCCGCGCTTGGCGGTGAAGGACAGATCGCCGATGGCGACCAGGCCGCCGAACTTCATCGACAGGTGCTCGACCTGCAGGATGGCGTCGTTCACGGACGGGCTCGCATTCATCAGCCGTGGCCCTCCTTGGTGAAGGAACTGGAGACAGCCCTTCGCACCTTGAGGAAGGCGGTTGGTTCACGGCTGCCGACGAAGCCGCGCGGCTTCCACAGCATGACGATGACCATGGCCATGCCGAACAGAAGCATGCGGTAGAGCTCCGGCGTGAAATCGGGTCCGAAGACCTGCTTGAGGAAGTCGAGTTCGCGCAGCGCCTCGGTGCCGCCTATCATCACCATCGCGGCAACCGCGATGCCGACCAGCGAACCCATGCCGCCGAGCACGACGATGGCCAGGATGATGGCCGATTCCAGGAAGACGAAGGATTCCGGGCTGACGAAGCCTTGCCGGGCGGCGAAGAACGATCCGGCGAACCCACCGAACATGGCGCCGGTGGCGAAGGCGGTGAGCTTGGTGGTGGTGGTGTTGATACCGAGCGAGCGGCAGGCGATCTCGTCTTCGCGCAGCGCTTCCCAGGCACGGCCGACCGGCATGCGTCTCAACCTGACGGTGACGAAGGCGGTGAGCATCGCCAGCGCCAGGATGAGATAGTAGAGGAAGATCTTGTAGTAGGCGCTCGACGTCGCGATGTTCAGCACCTTGCCGATGTAGTTCGGATCCGAGACGTTGAAGCTCATCAGGCCGAAGAAGGTGACCTTGGGAATGCCGGAAATGCCGGCCGAGCCGTTGGTCACCTCGCGCCAGTTGATGATCACCAGCCGGATAATCTCGCCGAAGGCAAGGGTCACGATCGCCAGATAGTCGCCGCGCAGACGCAGCACCGGAAAGCCGAGCAGTACGCCCCAGAAAGCGGCCATCGCTCCGGCGGCCGGCAATAGGATCCAGAACGACAGGCCGTAATGCGTGCCGAGCAGCGCATAGGCATAGGCGCCGACCGCGTAGAAAGCGACATAACCGAGGTCGAGCAGGCCAGCCAGCCCGACGACGATGTTCAGGCCCCAGGCCAGCATCACATAGATCAGGATCTGGATGCCGAAATTGTCGACCCATTTCAGAGATCCCTGCAACCCGCCGGCGATCGACCAGGACATCAACGACAGCACGGTGACGACCATGATCGGGTAAAGCACCAGCGCGGCAATGCCGAGCTTGGTGAAGTTGGCGTGGATGAAGCCGCGGAAATAGTAGATCACGCAGGCCAGCACATAGATGACCGTCAGGGCACGTAGAAATTGCAGATAGCCGGCCGGCTCTGCCCCGATCCATCCAACGAGAGAACTGTTGAACCCGAACAGCAGGGCCGCCGCGATTATGGCCAGGATGAACGCCGGCAGCTGGAAAAACCGAGATGCGACGCTGGCAGGCAAAAGCCCTGTGGCGACGTCGACGATCTTCTGGTTGGCCAGGAAGGGCTGGCCATAGGCGACATAGAGAAAGCGCCCGACGGCCGTGGCGATCACCACTGCGGCGAGCAGCATCCAGCGCTGGGTCAGGACCAGTTCATTGGAGATGTTCTGACCGGTCTTGAGGCCGATGAACAGCACGAACAGGCCAAGCGCGATGGCGCCGGCATAGAAGGCTTCGCGTAGCGCGCGCTGAACGGGGCTGGCGATGGTCTCGCTTTCAGGAGATACGGTGACGGCCATGGGTCTCAGACCTTTTCGACTTCAGGCCGGCCCAATATGCCGGAAGGCAGGAAGATCAGCACGATGGCCAGGATCGAGAACGCCGCCACGTCCTTGTAGTCGATCGAGAAATAGGCCGACCACATGCTTTCGATGAAGCCGATGAGCAACCCGCCGAGCACGGCACCCGGCAAGGAGCCGATGCCGCCAAGCACCGCGGCCGTGAACGCCTTCACCCCCGGCACGAAGCCGTCCGAGAAAGCGATGACGCCGTAATACATCAGGAACAGCGTGCCGGCGACGGCCGCAAGGGCGGCGCCCATGATGAAGGTGATCGAGATGGTGCGGTCGACATCGATGCCGAGCAACGCCGCCATCTTGCGGTCCTGCTCGCAGGCGCGCTGGGCGCGGCCAAGCGAGGTCCTGTTGACCAGATACCAGAACAGCACCAGCAGCAAAGCGGTGACCACGACGATGATGATCTGCTTCAGCGACACGCTGATGCCGTTGATGTTGTAAACCTGGCTGACCATCGGCGGGATCGGCTTGTTGCGCGGCCCCTGTGTCACCTGGACGAAGTTCGACAGCGCGATCGACATGCCGATGGCGGTGATCAACGGTGCCAGCCGGAACGAACCGCGCAGCGGCCGGTAAGCCACCTTCTCGATCGTCCAATTGTAAAGGCTGGTGAGCAGCATCGCCACGATCATCATGACCAGCAGCGCGACGACCACGGGCACCGAATAGAACAGCGCGCCGAGGATGAGGAAGACGATCAGCGCCGTGAAAGCGCCCACCATAAAGATGTCGCCATGGGCGAAATTGATCATTCCGATGATGCCGTAGACCATCGTGTAGCCGATCGCGATCAGCCCATAGATCGATCCCAGCGTCAGCCCATTGATAAGCTGCTGGACAAAATACTGCATGTGTACGTGGCTCCCCTGGAATGTCGCCCATGCAGACGCATTCCTTTTCGTATTTCCCCTAGTCGTAAAGTTTCGAGGCCGGATTGCAATGCGATTTTTTGGTTGCCACGCGTGTTTCCCATGCAGGCCATTCCGATCGCCCGTTTTTTTGCACCCGACCCCTGGACTATCGCGGACCCTACCATTGGCATAACGCAATGTCTTTGGCGATTCAGACGCATCATGCACCGCGTTTCGAAGGAATCGCCGTCAAAATAAGTTGATAAGAAGATTCCTTGCGTTGGTGACAGCATTCCACTTTGCGCGCCATCGCCTTCCGTTGCGTGATGAATTGCCTATTGGACCACGAATCCGTGCGCGAACGGATCGCGGTCGTCGATGAAGATCGTGTTCAATCCGGTCATGCGTGCCCAGCCCCCGATCGAAGGAATGATCGCCGGCTTGCCCGCCACGGCAACCTCCTGTTCGACCTTGCCCTTGAACAGCGAACCGATGATCGATTCATGCACGAAAGCGTCGCCGGCCTTGAGTTTGCCCTTGGCATGGAGCTGTGCCATGCGCGCCGAGGTGCCGGTGCCGCATGGGGAGCGGTCGATCGCCTTGTCGCCATAGAAGACGGCGTTGCGGGCGTCCGCCTCGGCATGGGTCGGCTGGCCAGTCCACAGCATGTGCGACAGCCGGTTGATGCCAGGGTTTTCCGGATGCACGAACGAATATTTCTCGTTGAGCCGCTGCCGCACCACCGGGCTCCAGGCGATGAGGTCGCCGGCGGAATAGTCGGCCATGTCGCGATAGTTCGCCTGCGGCTCGACGATGGCGTAGAAATTGCCGCCATAGGCGACGTCGACGGTGATTTCACCGAGCCCGGGACACTCGACCGTCAGCCCTTCGGCATGGAGGAAGGACGGCACGTTGGTGATGCGCACCTCCTCGACATAGTCGCCGACCTGTTTGTACTCGGCGACGACCAGTCCGGCCGGCGTATCGAGCCTCAGCACTCCCGGGGTCTTCGGCTTGATCAGTCCGTGCTCGATGGCCATCGTCACCGTGCCGATCGTGCCATGACCGCACATCGGCAGGCAGCCCGAGGTTTCGATGAACAGGATGGCGATGTCGCAATCGTCGCGCGTCGGCGGATAGAGGATCGAACCGGACATCACGTCATGGCCGCGCGGCTCGAACATCAGCCCGGTGCGGATCCAGTCATATTCGGCGAGGAAGTGCGCGCGCCGCTCCATCATGGTCGAGCCCCGCAGCAGCGGCCCGCCGCCGGCCACCAGCCGCACTGGATTGCCACATGTGTGACCGTCTATGCAGAAGAAGGATTTCTTGGCCATGACGCTCCTCGAATACTCAAAACCGTTGCGGGCTGAAAGGGGCCAGATCGATCGGCGGAGTCTGCCCCAGGACGAGGTCCCGGATCAACCGTCCGGTTGCCGCCGCCTGGGTCAAGCCGAGATGACCGTGGCCGAACGCATAGACCACCGGCCGGCCTTCCGACGCGCGGCCTATGACCGGAACTGAATCCGGCAGCGAGGGCCGGAACCCCATCCATTCGCGCCCGCCCGAGGGATCGAGCCCCGGCAGGAATTTCTGTGCCTTCCGCAGCAGCGCCTTCGATCGGGAATAATTGGGCGGTCGCTCGATACCGCCGAGTTCGACGGCACCGCCGACGCGCAGGCCCGTTTCAAGCGGCGTGATGACAAAGCCGTGCCCGGAAAAAATCAGCATCCGTTTCACGTCGAAGGCGCTCTTCGGCAATGTCGTGTTGTAGCCGCGCTCGGTCTCCAGAGGAATGCGGTCGCCAATCTGCCGGGCCAGGAGATGCGACCATGCGCCGGCGGCGACGATGAGATGCCTTGCCTGCCTTGTGCTGCCATCCGCCAGTGTCAGCGTCGCACCTTGCTCGTCCGCCGCGACGCGGTCGATCCGAGCCATTTCAAAGCGGGCGCCCTTGGCTTGGGCATAGGCCCACACCGCTTTGCCCAGCAGTTTCGGATCGGCGATCGTCTTCCATCCCGGTACGAACGTGCCCCTGATGAAGCGCGGCGACAGTCCCGCTTGCAGGGCGGCAAGGTCCCCGCCCTCGACATGGCGGAAGCCGATGCCGAAACGCTCGCGCGCCGCCCAGCCCGGCAGCGAGGCGCGAAACTCGGCTTCGCTCTCATAGAGTTCGAGCGAGCCGTCCTCGCGCAGCATCGGCCTGGTGCCGGAGCGGTCGAGCAGAGCCATCCACTCCGCTTCGGCAAGCTTCATCATGCTGGCCTGGGCGGCCAGGCTCGCCTCGAATTTTTCCGGCGCACCGGCGCGCCAGAAGCGGATCAGCCAGGGCAGGAGTTTCGGCAGATAGGCCGGCGGGATGCTGAGCGGACCGAGCGGATCGGCCAGCCATTTCGGCAACTGCCGGATCATGCCCTTGTGCGCCATCGGCAGCACGTCGGAAAAGGCGAAGGCGGCGGCATTGCCGGAACTCGTCTCCTCGCAGATGCCGGTGCGGTCGTAGACCGTGACGTTTCGCCCTGCCTCGGCAAGAAACGCCGCCGCGCAGATGCCGATGATGCCGCCGCCGACGATGGCGATATCTATTCCTTCTCCCCGTTCACGGGGAGAAGGTGCCCGAAGGGCGGATGAGGGGCGGCGCCCCGCTTGCGACGATTTGGAACTTCCTGTCACGTGGGCGCTGCCTCTCGGAAGAAAGCCTCAGAATTGCGGCAGTGTCGGCCGCACCGCGAGCGCGTCCTTGACGATCTTTTCGACCGCCTTGCGGCGCTCGCCCGACAGCGGTTGGCGCGGCATGCGCACGCGGTCGTTGGTCTGAATGGCGAACACTTCGGCAAGCTTGATGTTCTGCACCAGATAGGTCGAGACGTCGAGGTCGAGCAGCGGCCGGAACCAGCGATAGATGGCGAGCGCCTCCTCGCGGCGGCCCTGCTTCATCAGCTGGTAGATGGCGACCGTCTCGCGCGGGAAGGCGGTGACCAGGCCGGCCACCCAGCCGATGGCACCGACCGACAGCGCCTCGAAGGCCAGGTTGTCGACGCCGGTGAACAGGTCGTAGCGGCTGCCCAGGCGATTGATGATCTCGGTCGAGCGCCTGATGTCGTCGGAGGATTCCTTGATGGCGACGAAGCGCTTGTCCGACGCCAGTTCCTCCATTTGGTCGACGGTAACGTCGACGCGGTAGGCGAGCCGGTTGGAATAGATCATGACAGGCAGGTCGCCGGCTTCGGCAACGGCGCGTAGGGCCGCGACCGTCTCTTCAGCATTGGTGTGATAGATTGGACTCGGCACCACCATCAGGCCGTTGGCGCCTTCCTTGGCGGCGCGGCGGGCGATGCTGGCGGCCTCGCGCGTCCCCGCCTCGTTGACCGTCAGCAACACCGGCTTCTTACCGGCAACCTTCTGAGCGGTCTTCAGCACTTCGATCTTCTCGTCATGCGACAGCATCGGCCCTTCGCCCAGCGATCCGCAAACGATGATGCCGTCGCAGCCGGCCTCCATCTGCAAGCCGAAGCAGCGCTCCATCTCGGCATGGTCGAGGCGGTCGTCCGTGGTGAATTTGGTCGTGACGGCTGGGAAAACTCCGGTCCACATGGTCGTTGCTCCATCTGATATATCAGCCGTATATCTATCAGGAAACCCGCTGTCAATGCGGATTCTGCTATGATATATCCGAAATATATCAGGAGATCTGCCTTTGATATCCAGGGAAGCAAACATTGCGTTCGAGCCGGCTACGGCAAAAGCCTATCGCGTGCTCGAGCACATGATCGTCACGCTCGAACTGGCACCGGCGAGCTTCGTCACCGAGGGCGCGTTGATCGAGAAGCTGGCGCTCGGCCGCACGCCGGTGCGCGAGGCGATCCAGCGGCTGGCCTGGGAAGGGCTGCTGGACGTGCGGCCGCGCGCCGGCATCGCGATCGCTCCGCTCCATCCCGGCGACTGGCTGCGCGTGCTCGACGCCCGGCGCGGCGTCGAGGTTGTGCTTGCCCGGTCAGCCGCCCGCTTCGTCACTCGCGAGGCCGCCGACCTGTTCCACGAGGCGGCGCTTGCGATGCAGAAGGCGGTCATCTCGGGCGATGTGCTTGCCTTTATCCAGGCCGACAAGGCACTCGACGACGCCTTGGCGTTGGCCGCCGACAATCCGTTCGCGGCGCGGCTGGCGGCCCCGCTGCAGACCCACAGCCGCCGCTTCTGGTTCCGCTACAAGGCCGACACAGGTCTCGCCGAATCGGCAGAGCATCATGTCGCGTTGATCCGCTCGATTCTCGACGGCGACGAGGAAGCCGCCGCCAAGGACGCCAAGCGGCTGATGGCTTTGTTGCGCGGCCATGCCGAGACGGCGGCAACGCGGTAGAGCAAACCAAATCGCTCAACCCGGTTCAGGCGCCGGGAAGGGCTGCGGTAATCGTTGGGCTGTCCCAGCCTTCGCCTATGGACAAAATGCAACTCTGGCCCTTTGTGTCGGACGCCAGAACCGTCCAGCTGCCCTGTTCGGAAACAAAGACCTCGAGGACCACATTAGGATTGATCAGGCCGCGCCCGGCTTGGCTTTCGTGGAACTTCTCGCCAAGCGCCTTGATCAGATCGGCGCGCGGGGCGCATTGCCCGGCCGCATTCGCCGGCACTGCGCCGCCCGATATCGCAAGCGATGCTAGGAACATTGTCGCCACAAGATGTCGTGTCATCTGACACCTCCTTGCGCCAGACGAGAACCCCGGCTGTCACCGGCGCTGTTGATTGGCCTGCAAGCTATGCAGGGATATAGCCTAAGAACGATGATACCCGCTTGGTTCCATCACATTAGCGAGTTTGCGGATGAACGCCGCAGGCCGGAACGCAGAAAGGCCCGGGGTGCGGCCCAGGCCCTCTATGTGAATGCCGGCGGTCCACCGTCGAAGGCAAGGACGCGCAGACGAAGAAAACCGTCCGGTCAGTTCATCGTCGGAATGACGAATTCGGCGCCGTCCTTGATGCCGGACGGCCAGCGCGAGGTCACCGTCTTGGTCTTGGTATAGAAGCGGAATGCATCCGGGCCGTGCTGGTTGAGGTCGCCGAAGGACGACGCCTTCCAGCCGCCGAACGTGTAGTAGGCGATCGGCACCGGGATCGGCACGTTGATGCCGACCATGCCAACCTGAACCCGCGAGGCGAAGTCGCGCGCCGCGTCGCCGTCGCGGGTGAAGATGGCAACGCCATTGCCCATTTCGTGATCGTTGGCGAGCTTGATCGCACTCTCGTAAGTCGGCGCGCGCACCACCGAGAGCACCGGCCCAAAGATCTCTTCCTTGTAGATGCGCATGTCCGATGTGACGTTGTCGAACAGGCAGCCGCCCATATAATAGCCGTTCTCGTAGCCCTGCATCGTGAAGCCGCGGCCGTCGACGACCAGTTTGGCGCCTTCCTTGACGCCGGTGTCGACATAGCCCTTGACGCGCTCCAGCGCCTGAGCCGTCACCAGCGGGCCGAAATCGGCGGCGGAATCCGTCGACGGGCCGACCTTGAGGCTCTCGACGCGCGGCACCAGCCTTTCCATCAGCCGGTTGGCGGTGTCGTTGCCGACCGGGACGGCCACCGAGATCGCCATGCAGCGCTCGCCGGCCGAACCGTAGCCGGCGCCGATCAGCGCGTCGACGGTCTGGTCCATGTCGGCGTCAGGCATGATGATCATATGGTTCTTGGCGCCGCCGAAGCACTGCACGCGCTTGCCGGCCGCGGTGCCGCGCGAATAGATATAGTGGGCGATCGGCGTCGAGCCGACAAAGCCGATGGCCTTGATGTCGGGATCGTCGAGGATGGCGTCGACGACTTCCTTGTCGCCGTTGACGACGTTGAGAATGCCGGCCGGCAGGCCAGCTTCGAGAAACAGTTCGGCGATCCGGATCGGCACGCCCGGGTCGCGCTCGGAAGGCTTCAGGATGAAGGCGTTGCCGCAGGCGATTGCCGGCGCGATCTTCCACAGCGGGATCATCGCCGGGAAGTTGAACGGGGTGATACCGGCGACGACGCCGAGCGGCTGGCGCATCGAATAGACGTCGATGCCGGGGCCGGCGCCGTCGGTGAATTCGCCCTTCATCATATGCGGCGCGCCGATGCAGACCTCGACCACTTCAAGGCCGCGCTGGATGTCGCCCTTGGCGTCGGCAATGGTCTTGCCGTGCTCGCGCGCCAGTATGTCGGCCAGTTCGTCATAGTCGCGGGCGACCAGTTCGAGGAATTTCATCAAAACGCGCACGCGGCGCTGCGGGTTGGTGGCCGCCCATTTCGGCTGCGCCGCCTTGGCGTTCTCGACAGCCGCGCGCAGTTCAGCCTGCGAAGCCAGCGCCACCGTGCCGCGCACGGTGCCGTCCATCGGCTGCATGACGTCCTGCTTGCGGCCGCTGGTCCCGGCGACACGCTTGCCGCCGATGAAATGACCGTATTCGATCATGATCTCTCTCCCTGTGTTGTGATGGTCCATTGTCCGCCTTTGGCCGGCGGATGGCAACGCGAGTGAGAACGCAACCGTTGTGCAGAAAATAGATAACGGTTGACGGTGGAGCATCAAATCTCGCAAATGATGGGTGCCGTCGCTGTTACATGGATTGAAAGATTGCGTTCCTTCGCGCTCCCCTCTGTCCTGCCGGACATCTTCCTGGCCCTCACCCTCCCCCGTGTGGGGAGGGTCGGCGAGCGGTCGGAGCGAAGCGGAGATCGTTTGACCGGGGTGGAGGTCTCGCGCCGGCCTCCCCCCACCCCGCTCCGCTACGCGGATCGACCCTCCCCACGAGGGGGAGGGTAAGATGAACTGGGATGACGTTCGCGTCTTCCTGGCCGTTGCGCGCGCCGGCCAAATCCTTGGCGCCGCCAGGCGGCTGGAGCTCAATCATGCCACCGTCTCGCGCCGCATCGCCGCGCTCGAGGATGCACTGCGCACGAAATTGTTTCGACGGCTGACCACCGGCAGCGAACTGACGCCCGCCGGCGAGCGCTTCCTCGACATTGCCGAGCGCATGGAAGGCGACATGATCGCCGCGCGTTCCACGATCTCGGGCGAAGGCGACGATGTCTCCGGCACGGTGCGTATCGGCGCGCCCGACGGTTTCGGCGTCGCTTTCCTGGCCAAGCGACTTGGCGAACTTACTGCCCAGCACCGCGAACTCACCATCCAGCTGGTGCCGGTGCCGCGTTCCTTTTCGCTATCGCGCCGTGAGGCCGACATCGCCATCACCGTCGAGCGGCCGACCGAAGGTCGGTTGGTGGCGGGAAAACTGGTCGATTACTCGCTCGGCCTGTTTGCCTCGCGCCCCTATGCCGAGGCGCATGGTCTGCCCAGAACCGCCGCCGAGCTTGACCAGCACACCCTGATCGGTTATGTGCCGGACCTCATCGTCAGCCCTTCGCTCGACTACGCCGCCGAATTCAGCGCGGACTGGCGCACCAGCTTCGCCATCTCCTCGGCACTCGGCCAGGCGGAGGCCGTGCGGTCCGGCGCGGGCATCGGCATCCTGCACACTTTCGTCGCCCGCTCGATGCCGGAACTGGTGTCAGTCGATGTCGTGGCGCCCATCCGCCGCGCCTATTGGCTGGTCTACCACGAATCGGTCCGGCCGCTGCGTCGCGTCCAGGTCGTCGCCAGCTTCATCACCAAGGCGGTGGAACGGGAACGAAGCCTGTTCGTCTAGACAGGCGTTCTGACCCGCTATCGAAGGTAGCGCTCCTGCGCCAGCGCGCGGGCATCGATGTCCGGCACCCGGCTCGAGATGATGTCGGCCAACACCTTGGCCGAACCGCAGGCCATGGTCCAGCCGAGCGTTCCGTGGCCGGTATTGAGAAAAAGGTTGGAGACCTCGGTACGCCCGATCAGCGGCGGCCCGTCCGGCGTCATCGGCCGCAGCCCGCACCAGAACGTCGCCTCCCGCATGGCGCCGGCGCCCGGAAAGAGGTCGCCGACCGAGTGTTCGAGGGTTCGCCGCCGCGATTCGTGCAGCCTGAGGTCGAAGCCGGAAATCTCGGCGGTGCCGCCGACGCGGATGCGGTCGCCAAGCCGGGTGATCGCCACCTTGTAGGTCTCGTCCATCACCGTCGACACGGGCGCCGCGGCGGCATCCTTGACCGGCACGGTGATCGAATAGCCCTTGACCGGATAGACCGGGATCGGCCGTTTTATCCGGCGCATGAAGCCAGCCGAGTAACTGCCCATCGCCATCACATAGGCATCGGCGGCTATGAAGCCCTTGCTGGTGCTGAGATTGGCGATGCGGTTACGACTGCGCAGGACCCGCCAGATCGTCACGTCGTATTCGAACTTGACGCCGCGCGCCACGCAAAGCTCGGCCAGCCTGTCGGTGAACATCTTGCAGTCGCCGGTCTCGTCATGCGGCAACCTGAGGCCGCCGACAAACTTCTCGCGCACCCCGGCCAGCGCCGGCTCGGCAGCAATGCAGCCATCCTGGTCGAGGATCTCGTACGGCACGCCATACTTTTTCAGCACCTCGACATCGCCGGCCGTGCCGTCGAGCTGTTTTTGCGTGCGGAACAGCTGCAACGTGCCCTGGGTGCGCTCGTCATAGGTGATGCCGGTCGCCTCGCGCAGCGCCTTCAGCGTGTCGCGGCTGTACTCGGCCAGCGGCACCATGCGCGACTTGTTGATCGCGTAGCGCTCGGCCGTGCAATTGCGCAGCATCTTGACCAGCCATGTCCACATATGCGGGTCGAAGGCCGGCCGAACCACCAGGGGGCCGTGCTTCATCAGCAACCATTTGATCGCTTTCAGCGGAATGCCGGGACCGGCCCAGGGCGAGGCATAGCCAGGCGAGATCTCGCCCGCATTGGCGAAACTGGTTTCCAGCGCCGGACCTTTCTGGCGATCGATCACCGTCACCTCGTGGCCGGCCTCGGCAAGATAATAGGCCGTGGTCACCCCAATGACGCCACTGCCCAGCACCATGATCTTCATCGCATCACGCTCCACGACGATGCCGCCGATACCGGGCATGCCATCCACTGTCTGCCGGATTTTGTCGCGCCCGCCAAGGGGTTAGCCATTGACGTAGCGC
Organism: Mesorhizobium sp. M0152; assembly: GCF_040322415.1. Taxonomy (NCBI): domain Bacteria; kingdom Pseudomonadati; phylum Pseudomonadota; class Alphaproteobacteria; order Hyphomicrobiales; family Phyllobacteriaceae; genus Mesorhizobium; species Mesorhizobium sp. M0152. The sequence goes on along the minus strand of NZ_JAMYTH010000008.1, from coordinate 99,829 downwards.
CGGTGAAAGCGCGGGCCGAGGCCGGCCAGGATTTCATAGCCGATAGTACCGGCATGGCTGGCCGCGTCGTCGACGCTTTGCGAGGGGCCCAGCAGCTCGACCAGGTCGCCCTCCGCGAGGCGGCCGGCCGGCAAGGCGGAAATGTCGAGAATGATCGAATCCATCGACACACGGCCCAGGAAAGGCAGCCGCATGCCCTCGAACCAGGCAGCCGACGCGGAGCGGCGCGGCCAGCCATCGGCATAGCCGAACGAGATCGTCGCCAGCCTGAGCGGGCCTTCCGCGCGATAGCTATGGCCATAGCCGATGCCGGCGCCTTTTTCGACGCTGCGCATCTGTGCCACCTTGGCCTGCAGCCGCACGACGGGCAGCATCGGATTGGCTTGCCCAGGCGTCGGGTTAATGCCGTAGAGCGCGGCGCCGGGGCGGGCGAGATCGTAGCGATAGGACGGCCCGAGAAAGATGCCGGAGGAATTGGCAAGCGAGGCAGGCGCCTCGGGCAGCATGGCGCGCAGCCAATCAAACGCCTGCCGCTGCTGTTCATTGGCCGGGTGGCGCGGCTCGTCGGCGCAGGCCAGATGGCTCATCACATATCTGACCTCGATGCCGTCGAAGGCGCTGCTGTCCTTGACCGCCGCTTCGACTTCGGACGGCGACATGCCAAGCCGCGACATGCCGGTATCGCCCTGGATGGCGGCCGGCAGTTTTCGGCCGGCGCGCCGCGCCGCCTCGCGCCAGGCTTTCAGCTGTCCGGTGCTGTTGATGACCGCGCAAAGGCCGGCGGAAACCGCCTCTGGCTCGGATCCCGGCGGCAGCCCGTTCAGCACGTAGATGTCAGGTCCGGTGCCGATCGCCTTGCGCAATTCGACGCCTTCCGCCAGCAGCGCGACGAAGAAGATGTCGCAGCCTTCCCTGGCCAACGCCGAGGCCACCCGGCTCGCGCCGAGTCCGTAGCCGTCGGCCTTGACGACGCCGGCGCAGCGGGCGCCCGCCAGCCGCGCTTTCAGCCGCCGGTAGTTCTCGCGGATGGCCCCGAGATCGATGGTCAGAATCGCTCCTGCCGCCGCTTCACCGATCGGCCAACTGGCGGCGGGTTTCGCAACAGTCCGATTGACGGTGTCGTTCATGGCACCCCTCGTCGCGTTCCCTCAATAGGACGGCTCTGCAGGCACGGCAATCTCGACCGCTGCCCGCGCGATTATCGCACCAGATGCCGGAACGCCGCCACCACATCCTCGTAGACATGACGCTTGAACGGAACGATCAGGTCAGGCAGATCCTGCATCGGCCGCCATGACCATTTGTCGAATTCGGCGGTGTGGCCGCCCGGCGGCGGATTGATCTGGATCTCGCTGGCATCGCCATGGAAGCGGAAGGCGAACCATTTCTGCGTCTGGCCGCGATACCGCCCCTTGAAGGCGATGCCGACGAGGTGGTCCGGCAGATCATAGTTGATCCAGTCCGGCGCCTCGGCCAGCAGCGAGACGCTGCGCATGCCGGTTTCCTCATAGAGCTCGCGCTCGGCCGCCTGCAGCGGCTCCTCGCCCTTGTCGATGCCGCCTTGCGGCATCTGCCAGAGCTGTGTCGTGCCGGCGAATTCGCTGTCGGGCTCGGCAATGCGATGCCCGACCCAGACCAGACCCTCGGCGTTGAGGATCAACAGCCCGACGCAGGGGCGATAAGGCAGCGTCTCGCGATCGACCTTTTTCGTCTTTTGCATAAGTCGGTTTCTTCCGTCTTTCGAGGGCTAGCCTTTTTGCGGATCGATGGCCACTGCCGAGATCGGCACGATTTCGATGCCGCGCTTCTTGGCCTCGGCAACCCAGGACGCCACGGTGTCGACCGTGAGGTCGAAAGCCGAGCCGATGCCGACCGCGAAACCTTTGGCACGCGCGGTCGCTTCGAGCCCGTCGAGTTTCTTCAGGATGGCGCCGCGATCCTGCACAGCATCGATCGCGGTGTCGCCGCCGACGAAGGGCACGCCGTCCTTCAATGCCAGGTCGGGTGCCAGGCTGCGCGCCGACGAGCCGTCATCGATATAGGCGAGGCCCCTTTTGCCAAGCTCGGCCATGAACGGCTCCATCGCCGCCGCGTCGGAGGAGAACCGCGCGCCCATATAGTTCATGACACCGGTATAGTTCGTTGTCCGCGACAGCGCCCAGTGCAGGTTCTTCAGATTCTCGTCCGCGCTCGCCGCCACCGTCAGCGTGTTGCGGCCCGGATTGACGTTGGGATAGTCGAACGGTTCGAGCGGCACCTGCATGACGATCTCGTGGCCGCTCTGCCGCCCGGCCTGCATCCAGCGGCCGATGCTGTTGCCTTGCGGCGCGAACGCCAGCGTCACCTCGGCCGGCAGCTTGGCAATCGCCGCCTGGGTGCCGGTCTGGGACACCGCCAGTCCGCCGATGACGATCGCCACGCGTGCCCCGCGCGCACCCGACCAGGGCCGCGCATAGACGTCGAACGGTCGCCGACCATCGGCGGACCGCATCGGCAAAGGCCCTGTTTCGCTGGCTTCGACCAGCGCCCTGTCGGGGATATGCGCAATCTTCAGATTCTGGCCGATGGTCGACGGATCGCGAATGACGATGGCCGCCTTGGGCGGCCCGTCACCCTCTTCCGTCTGCACATGGATGATCTGCGGCCCGCCTGTCTTGGCCGGCGCCTCCGGCCTTGGCGCGGCGACCGGCGCCAAGGCGCTCGTCAGTGCGGCAGGATCGGCCGCAGCCACCACCTTCGGTGTCGAGACGGCAACCTCTTGCGGCTTTCGAAACGGCCTTTCCCTGAATGCGATGGCGCCGGAGATACCAACCAGGGCCAGTACGACGAGGGTTCCAGCGAGCACACCCGCGCTGACCTTGCGGGCGGCGCGCGGCGGCCGGACGGTCAGTCCCAGCGGGCGTTCGATGTCCTTGCCGATATCAGCCAAGCCCAAATCCCCGGTCGCATGGCTTCGAATACGCAAACGTTCGAAACGGCATGCGCGAATCCATCAACCCCGGCGCATCGCTGGCGCCATCAACCGAGGCTTCGCCTTGCTTCGAAACAACTTGCCCCGAATCAAACTGCCGGAACCTTTCGGTTCCGGCAGCATCGCATCGCTTCGTTCAGGCGGCCAGACTGTTGTGGCCGCCCTGAGCACCGGGCCCAGAACGAAGCCGGTGCAGCGATAGAGCGGCGCGTGCGCCGCTCTATCTTTTTACTGGTTGAGCACGGCCTTTTCCGGATTGGGCGGGAAGGACGGATCGGTCTTCTGGCCGCGCAGCAGCTGCTCGGCATAGATGAGCTGCAGATCGTTCTTCGGATCCGGCGGCACATAGGCTGCCGAGCCGGAACCGGTCGAGCTCTCGTCGGCGCCCTTGATATGGCCCTTGAGATCGGACTCGCCGCGTGTCAGGTCCCTGCCCTGCAACTCCGCCGGCAGCGGCTGGTCGACTTTGATGTCGGGCGTGATGCCCTTGCCCTGGATCGACTTGCCGGACGGCGTGTAATAGAGCGCCGTCGTCAGCCTGAGCGCGCCGTTCTCGCCGAGCGGAATGATGGTCTGCACCGAACCCTTGCCGAAGGACTGCGTGCCGACCACCGTGACGCGGCGCAGATCCTGCAGCGCGCCGGCGACGATTTCGGAAGCGCTGGCCGAGCCGCCGTTGACGAGGACGATCATCGGCTTGCCGCCGATATTGTCGACCTGTTTGGGCTTGGCGTCGAAGCGGGTGACGTCCTTCGGATCGCGGCCGCGCGTCGAGACGATCTCGCCACGCGTCAGGAAGGCGTCGGACACGCTCACCGCCTGGTCGAGCAAGCCGCCCGGATTGAGGCGCAGGTCGAGCACATAGCCCTTGAGCTTATCGTTCGGCACCTGCTTCTTGATGGTGTCGATCGCGTTCTCAAGGTCATCATAGGTCTTTTCGGTGAAGGAGGTGATCTTCATGTAGCCGATGTCGTTCTCGACCCGGAACTTGACCGCCTTTACCTTGATGATGTCGCGCACCACCGTCAGCTCGATCGGCTTGTCAGCGCCTTGGCGCAGGATGGTGAGCTTGATCGGCGTGTTGACCAGGCCGCGCATCTTGTCGACAGCGTCGTTGAGGGTCAGGCCGCGAACCTCCTCGCCGTCGATCTTGGCGATATAGTCACCGGCCAGCACGCCCGCCTTGGCGGCAGGGGTATCGTCGATAGGCGTGATCACCTTGACCAGATCGTTCTCCATGGTGACCTCGATGCCGAGGCCGCCGAACTCACCCTTGGTCTGCACGCGCATGTCCTGCGCCTGCTCGGCGTTCATGTAGGAAGAGTGTGGGTCAAGCGAGGTGAGCATGCCGTTGATGGCGTTCTCGACCAGCGACTTGTCGTCGGGCGGCGTGACATATTGTGCCCGTACCCGCTCGAAGATGTCGCCGAAGATCGCCAATTGCTTGTAGGTCTCCGACCCCGCAGCATTCGCTGCCGAGCCGGGCGCACCATAAACCAGGCTCATGGCGGACGCGCCCATCAGCGCACCGGCAAACAGAAGCGACAGTTTCCGCATCATTTCACGTCCTTCCAGAAAAACGGTCCGCCCACCATGGGGCCGGATCGACGGGTTTTCCATCCTTGCGAAACTCGACATAGAGCTCCGGCGTGGCATTTCCATTCTTCGAAACCGAGGTGCTCGCCACCCGGGCCTCTCCCATCGCGCCGACCGGCTCTCCTGCGAGCACTGACTGGCCAGTCGCGACGCTGATTCTGCTCATCCCCGCCAGGACGACATGATAACCGTCGCCGGCATTGAGGATCAAGAGTTGACCGTAGGAGCGAAACGGCCCCGCATAAAGCACATTCCCATCCGCCGGTGCGGTAACGATGGCTCCCGATTGTGTCGCAACCATGTCGCCAAGCATCACTGCGCCGTTACTGTCCTCCGCGCCGAACCGTCGTTTGATCCGGCCGGTGACTGGCAGCGCGATCTGCCCCTGCAGCGCCGAAAAGGGTGCCGCGGCGGTAAGCCGGTTGCCTTCGGGAACCGGCAGGGAAGCCAACGATGCCGTCTGCCCGTCACTCGTCTGCCCGTCATTCGTCTGCTCGTCATTCGTCTGGCCGGCATTGGCGGTCTTGGCCGCATCCGCGGCCTTGCGGTTCTGGGCTGCCTGCGCTTCGAGCGAGGCGATCAGTTCCTTCAGGCTGCTGGCCTTGGCGGCCAGCGCCTGCGAACGCTGCTGTTCGGCCGTCAGTTGCGCCTGCGCGTCGGCCTCGAGCTTCTGCTTGGCTTCGAGCAGCATGCCGAGACGTTTCTTTTCCGCCGTCTGCTCCCCGACCGCCGCCGTCAACCGCGCCCGCTCGGCCTCGATCGAGGCCGTCACCCGCGACTGTTCCTTGAGATCCGCCAGCAGGGCGTCGGTCTGCTGGCGCAGTTCCGGCACCACGGCGCCGAGCAGGATGGCGCTGCGCACCGAGGACAGCGCGTCCTCCGGCTTGACCAGGATGGCCGGCGGCGGGTTGAGACCCATGCGCTGCAAGGCGCCCAGCACTTCGGCAAGCACATCGCGCCGCGCCATGAGCGAAGCCCGGATCTTCTTTTCCTGGCCCTTCAGTCCTTCCAGCTTGGCGCCGATATCTTCGATATCCTGTCCAAGCTTCTGCTCGGTCATCGCCGACTGGATCAACGCTGCGGTAATCGAGGCGTGGTCCTTCTTGACCGCGGCAATGTCGGCGGCAAGCTTGGCGAGCCGTTCCGACGACAGCGTTATCTCCTTGGAAACCTGTTCGTATTCTGCGCGGCTCTGGTCCGGATCGGGGGCCATGTCGAGCGTGTTTTCGGCCCAAGTGACATGCAGCGACAGAAGCACCGCCGCTGCTACGATGCCGCAGCGCGCGCGCCAGGAACTCGTCGTCCATTTCCAGCCTTCAGACATTCGCGGTCGACTCTATCTGCGGCTTCGTTAACGAACCATCAACCATGTTTGAAAGGCCCGCTCCCGAATGCATATCGCCCAAAAATCGTCCCGAATGCGGGAGGACGGCAGGCGTAAAAACCAAGGATGCACTTTTGCACGGCATTGGGGCGGAAATCCGGGTGGTGAGCGTCGATTCGTGGGTCTTGGTCGGAAATTCCGCGCCAGGCTCACGAGCGATGATAGGGGTGTCCCGCCAGAATAGTGGCCACTCGATAAAGCTGCTCTCCCAGCATCACGCGCACCAACTGGTGCGGCCAGGTCAACGCGCCGAACGACAGCACCAGATCGGCCTGGTCGCGCAGTGATTGATCGTGACCGTCGGCGCCGCCGATGGCGATGACCAGCGCCTTGCGGCCGCCGTCGCGTAGCTGCCCGATGCGCGCCGCGAACTCTTCGGAGGAGAAGCTTTTGCCGCGTTCGTCGAGGAGGACCAGCGCCGTGCCCGGCTGCAACTGTGCCAGCAGCCTCGAGCCTTCGTCACGCTGGCGCTCGCTGGCGCCCTGCGCGCGGCCTTCGGCGATCTCGGTGATGCCGGCGAATTCAAGCCCCACCGCCGGCCCGCTCTTGGCAAAACGCTCGAAATAGCGGTCGGCGAGTTCTCTCTCGGGGCCGGCTTTCATTCGGCCCACGGCATGAACTGATATCTTCATCCCTCGCCCCTATAAGCCGCTAATGCATGTCACCAAAAGTGGGAACCGGTATTGGGGCAATGACATGCATCAAAACAAAGGCGGCTTAGTGGAGGGTCTCTTCCTCGAGATCCGGCGCCTGCCACATCTTTTCGAGATTGTAGAATTCGCGGACTTCGGGGCGGAAGACATGGACGATGATGTCGCCTGAATCGATCAGGACCCAGTCGGCGCCGGACAGCCCCTCGACGCGCGCCGTGCCGAGGCCGGCATCCTTGAGCGCCTTGAGGAGATGGTCGGCAACAGCCGAGACATGACGGTGCGATCGACCCGACGCGACGACCATATAGTCGCCGAGGCTCGATTTCCCCTGAATGTCGATTGAGACGATGTTTTCGGCCTTGGAGTCTTCCAGACTGGCAAGGACTGTGTTGATGGCGCGGGACACGGCGTCGTTTACGCTGATCCCGGCCGGCGAAGGCACGATGTCGGCCTTCTTCCGCAGTGCTGTTCTCAGTGTATTTCCTTTCGCAGCAAGAACAACCAAATCACCCCTAAAGCAGGTGACACCGCTTAGATAGGCAGAGTTCCGTTGCAGTTTCAAGACGGAGCCCCGCTTCTAAGCGAACTCATTTGATGGCTGGCTTGTTCCGCGCGGCATGCAAAAGATCGGAACCCAGGCGTTCCGCAGGGGTTATCGGCTGATTGATCAACCGGAATCCCATCATGCCGATCGATCCGCAAAACGCCCTGCTGACCGTTCAGGCTGGGCTCTCGCAGCTCAGTGCGCTGATCGTCTCCTATTCCTTTTCGGCCATCGGCGCCGTCATCCTTCTGGTTGTCGGCTACGTCGTCGCCGGCCTTAGCGAGCGTTCGGTCTATGCCGGCCTCGGCCACATTCACGGCTTCGACGAGACGCTGCGGCATTTCTTCTCTCAGCTCATCCGCTATGTCATCCTGATCCTCGTCGTCATCATGGTACTCGGCCAGTTCGGCGTGCAGACAGCCTCGATCATCGCCGCCATCGGCGCCGCCGGCCTGGCCATCGGCCTTGCGCTGCAAGGCACGCTGCAGAACATTGCCGCCGGCATCATGCTTCTGGCGCTGCGGCCGTTCCGCATCGGCGAATCCGTCGAAGTCGGCTCCATTGCCGGCTCGGTCGAGGAAATCGGTCTCTTCGCGACCAAGCTCCGAACCGCCGAAGGCGTCTACATCCTGGCGCCCAATTCGACGCTGTGGAACCAGCCGGTGCGCAATTTTTCGCGCAACGGCGTGCGGCGCGGCGACATCACGCTCAGCATCGGCTCGTGGAACGACATCGACCGCGCCCAGAAGACGCTGCTTGCCATCGCCACTGCCGAGCGTCGCGTCAAGCGCGAGCCGGCGCCGACCGCCTTCGTCGCGGCGTTGGGCGATAGCACCGTCTCCATCACCTTGCGTTACTGGACGTCGGCCGCGGATTTCTTCGCCACCCAGGCCGATCTCACCAAGCGCGCCAAGCAGGAATTCGATCGCGAACGCATATCGATCCCGCTGCCGCCACCGCAAACCCCGGCGCCGGAAGCCCGCCGGTAATGGTCAATCGCTCCAGTGCCGTTGCCGTGGCTCGATTCCGTTTCGGTCTGGTTGTTCACGAGAGTGGCCGTGTCTGCGCAGGATTGCCCACCCGAATCAGCGCGTCGATCAGCCCTTCCCCTGATTGCGGATGGCAGTCGACGACAGCGACGAGCGCGGGCCATGGATGAAGGTCCAGGCCGGCGCCTTCATGCGGGCGAGCCTCGGCGCATCGCCTTCGTCGACGCGGGCATAGTCGAAAGTCTTGGCAACGACCGACGACAGGAACGACAGCGTCGCGCCCGGGCGGTCGATGACCGCGATCGGAAACGTCATGACGATCTCGCGCCAGCGCTGCCAGCGATGGAAATCGCGCAGGCTGTCGGCGCCCATGATCCAGACGAAGCCGACACCGGGATTGCGTGCCTTGACCAGCGCCAGCGCGTCGGCGGTGTAGCGCACATGATGCGTCGCCTCGAAGGCGGTGACCTTGATTTTCGGGTTCTTGGCGATCTGCTCCGACAGTTGCAGCCGCTCGCTGAGCGGCGCCAGCTCGCGCGTGTTCTTCAGCGGATTGCCCGGGGTGACCATCCACCACAACTGGTCGAGCGCCAGGCGTCGCAGTGCAATCTCGGCGACCAGCGCGTGGCCGGCATGCGGCGGGTTGAACGAACCGCCGAACAGGCCGACCGCAAGGCCTTTTTCAGCATGCGGCATTTTGAGGTATGCGGAGGGGACGAGGGGCTGGGACGACGACAGCATGGTGCTAGGCGCCCCCCTCTGTCCTGTCGGACATCTCCCCCTCAAGGGGGGAGATTAGCAGCTTCGGAGAAAGCGTCCATCTGGCGACCTCGGCGATAGGCGAAAGGCGCCGCGTCAGCCAATCTCCCCCCTTGCGGGGGGGATGTCCGGTCCACCCTCCGCAGCAGCTGCGCTGCAGCTGCGGAGGACGGGCAGGACAGAGGGGGGTGGCTGGGCGCAAGCTTCAAGCCCTTAGGACAAAAAGCGTCAAGGCCTCACCTGTCCCGACCCGCGTACGCGGTATTTGAAGGAGGTCAGCTGCTCGACGCCGACCGGGCCGCGCGCGTGCATCTTGCCGGTGGCGATGCCGATCTCGGCGCCCATGCCGAATTCGCCGCCATCGGCGAACTGTGTCGAGGCGTTGTGCAGCAGGATCGCCGAATCGATCTCGTTGAAGAACCGTTCGACGGCCTTCGGATCCTCGGCGACGATCCCCTCGGTGTGATGCGAGGAGAAGGTTTCGATATGCTCGATCGCACCACCGACACCGTCGACCAGCTTCACCGCGATTATGGCGTCGAGATATTCGGTCACCCAGTCGGCGTCTGTCGCCGGCTTGGCATCGAAAAACAGCTTCAGCGCTTCGGCATCGGCATGGATCTCGCAGCCGGCGGCACGCAAAGCGTCGAGGATAGGCACCAGATGGGTGGACGCAACGGCGCGATCGACCAGCAGCGTCTCCGCCGCGCCGCAGACGCCGGTGCGCCGCATCTTGGCGTTGACGGCGATCCCCACCGCCATGTCGAGCTGGGCGGAACGGTCGATGTAGAGATGGCAAATGCCTTCGAGATGGGCGAAGACCGGCACGCGCGCCTCGCTCTGCACCCGTCCGACAAGGCTTTTGCCGCCGCGCGGGATGATGACGTCGAGCGTGCCCTCGAGCCCCTTGAGCATCTCGCCGACAGCGGCGCGGTCGGCGGTCGGCACCAGTTGGATGGCGTCTTCCGGCAGGCCGGCGGCCTTCAGCCCCTCGACCAGGCACGCGTGGATGGCGGCCGACGAATTGAGGGAATCCGAGCCGCCGCGCAGGATCACCGGATTGCCCGCCTTGAGGCAGAGCGCGCCGGCGTCGGCCGTCACGTTCGGCCGGCTTTCATAGATGACGCCGACGACGCCGAGCGGCGTACGCACACGCTCGATATGCAGGCCGTTCGGCCGCTCCCATGCGGCGATCACGTCGCCGACGGGATCGCTGAGCCCGGCGATTTCCCGGATGCCGTCGGTCATGGCGCGGATGCGCGCCGGCGTCAGCTTCAGCCGGTCCATGGAAGACGCCGAGAGGCCCGATTGCTTGCCGTTCGACATGTCGATGGCATTGGCGTCGAGTAGCTCCTGCTGGCGGCGCATGATGGCGTCTGCCATGGCGGCCAGGGCGCTGTTCTTGGATGCGGTCGTGGCGATCGCCAGCGGCCGGGCGGCGGCACGGGCGCGTCGGCCGATACCGGCCATCAGCGCCACAGTGTCATCCCGGGATTTTTCATGCAGCTTCAGCATGGCTCATCCTCCGCCGGTTACGTGGTCGACAGCCGGTATCTGGTCACCGGCTTCTACCTGGTCGCTGCCCCGTACTTGGTCATTGGCCCGTGCTTGGTCACTGGCCCGTACTTGGTCACTGGCCCGTACTTGGTCACCGGTATGACTCACCACAAGGTCGTCACGATGGATCATCGCCGAACGCGCCTCGTAGCCGAGCACGGTTTCGATCTCGGCCGTTTTCAGGCCAGCGATCCTTACGGCATCGGCGGCATCATAGGCAACCAGTCCGCGCGCGATCTCGCGGCCCTCGGGCGACAGGATCGCCACCGTGTCGCCGCGCGAGAAATTGCCGCTGACCAGCTTGACGCCGGCCGGCAGCAGCGACTTGCCCGACAGCAGCGCGCCGATGGCGCCTGCATCGACCGTCAGCCGGCCGGCCGGTTCGAGCTGGCCGGCGATCCAGGTCTTGTAGCCCTTGACCGGATTGGCGCTCGGCCGGAAGAAGGTGGCACGCTCGCCGCGTTCGATCGCCATCAGCGGCGACAGCCGCGTACCGGACGTGATGATCATCGCCGTGCCGGCGGCGGTGGCGATCTTGCCGGCATCGAGCTTCGTCCGCATGCCGCCGCGCGACAATTCGGAAGCCGCCGCCCCCGCCATCGCCTCGATATCCGGGGTAATATGATCGACCACCGGAATGAACTTTGCCTGGGGATCCCGCGCCGGCGGCGCGGTATAGAGCCCATCGATGTCGGACAGCAGCACCAGCAGGTCGGCGCCCATCATCGTCGCCACGCGCGCGGCCAGCCGGTCATTGTCGCCATAGCGGATTTCGGACGTCGCCACCGTGTCGTTCTCGTTGATGACCGGCACCGCCTTCATCTTCAAGAGCGTCGAGATCGTCGCCCGTGCATTGAGATAGCGGCGGCGCTCTTCGGTGTCGCCGAGCGTCAGCAGGATCTGGCCCGATTTCAGGCTTCCCCTGCCGAGCGCATCCGACCAGGCGCCGGCAAGCGCGATCTGGCCGACGGCGGCCGCCGCCTGGCTTTCCTCGAGCTTCAAGGCGCGCTTGCCGAGGCTCAAAATCGTGCGGCCAAGCGCAATGGCGCCGGACGAGACGACGAGTATTTCGGCACCGCCATTGGCAAGCACGGCAATGTCGTCCGCGAGCGAGGCCAACCAGTCGCGCTTCAAGCCGGTCGCGCGGTCGACAAGCAGTGCCGAGCCGATCTTGACGGTGATGCGCCGGTAATTCTTCAGCGACTGCATGGCCTACTTTTCCCAGCGCGTCTCGACCGGGGCGGCGATCTGCGCGCGGGCCTCGGCGATCACCGCCATCAAGGCCCGCAGCACCGCCTCTACACCTTCGCCGGTGACGGCCGACAACAGCAGCGGGGCGCGGCCGGCGGCGCGCTTCAGCGAGGCCACCTTCTTCTTGCGCTCTTCGGCGTCGAGCGTATCGATCTGGCTGAGCGCCAGGATCTCGGCCTTGTCGGTCAGGCCGTGGCCATAGGCCTCGAGCTCGCCGCGCACGGTCTTGTAGGCCTTCCCGGGGTTTTCCTCTTGCGCCGAAACCAGGTGCAGCAGCACGCGCGTGCGCTCGACATGGCCGAGGAAGCGGTCGCCTATGCCGACGCCCTCATGCGCGCCTTCGATCAGGCCCGGAATATCGGCGATGACGAATTCGCGCGCATCCATTCGCGCGACGCCAAGACCTGGATGCAGCGTCGTGAACGGATAGTCGGCGATCTTCGGCTTGGCCGCGGTGACCGCGGCAAGGAATGTCGACTTGCCGGCATTGGGCAGCCCGACCAGCCCGGCATCGGCGATCAGCTTCAACCTCAGCCAGATGTTGAGCTCCTCGCCCGGCAGGCCGGGATTGGCGCGGCGGGGTGCCTGATTGGTCGAAGTCTTGAAGTGCTGGTTGCCGAAGCCGCCATTGCCGCCCTTGGCGAGTAGAAACCGCTGGCCGACCACGGTCAGGTCGCAGATCAGCGTCTCGTTGTCCTCTTCGAAAACCTGGGTCCCGGCCGGCACCTTCAGCGTCACGTCGGCGCCCTTGGCGCCGGTCATGTTGCGGCCCATGCCATGAACCCCGGTCTTGGCCTTGAAATGCTGCTGGTAGCGATAGTCGATCAGCGTGTTCAGCCCGTCGACCGCTTCCAGCCAGACATCGCCGCCGCGGCCGCCATCGCCGCCGTCCGGTCCGCCGAACTCGATGAACTTCTCGCGCCGGAACGACACGGAACCTGCGCCCCCGTCACCGGAGCGGACATAAACCTTGGCTTGATCGAGAAATTTCATCGGACTGGCGGTTTCTTTATTGGTTTTGCGGGATTGCTCTTAACCCTTGGCCTTGCTCTAAACCAAGGCGCGGCCAAGGGCGAGGCCCGTTTTGTGACAACGGCCGCGCGGGATTGGCCGGAGAGATGTCGGCATGCAGCTTGTAACTTACAATATCCAGTACGGCGTCGGTCTCGATGGACAGTACGATGTCGGCCGCATCGCCGATGCCGTGCGCGGCGCCGATGTGATCGCGCTGCAGGAGGTCACCCGCAACAATCCGAGGAACGGCGGGCGCGACATGGTCGCCGAGATCGGCGAGGCGCTGCCCGACTATTTCGCCGTCTATGGCAGCAATTTCGAGGCCAATATCGGCTCGCGCGTCGAGAATGGCCGCGCCATGACCACGACCTTCCAGCTCGGCAACATGGTGCTGTCGAAGACGCCCATTCATCTATCGCGCAACCTGCTTTTGCCGCGCAGCCGCAGCTTCGAAATGATGAACTTCCAGCGCGGCGCGCTGGAAGCGCTGATCGAGACGCCGCTTGGTTTCATTCGTTTCTATTCCATCCATCTCGATCACCGCAGCCCGGTCGAACGCGCCAGCCAGATCCAGTTTCTGCGCCGGCGCCTGTTGAACTATGCGCTCGAAGGCGGTGCATTGTCCGGCGTCGCCGAGATCGGACTGCCGGAACTGCCGCACCCGGAAGCCTTTGTCGCCATGGGCGATTTCAACATGCTGGCCGGCTCGCCCGAATATGTCGAACTCGCCGGCCGGCCGGACCACGAATTCGGCATGCCGCTGACCGCCGATTTTGCAGTCGACGCCGCCGTCCGCCTCGATATCACCGGCGACGATCTCGTCAGCTGGGTCGACCCCAAGGACCCCGCCAACACCAACCGCCACAAGCGCATCGACTACATCTTCACCAGCGCCTCGCTTGCCCGGTCGCTGAAGCGCCTGTGGGTCGACCGGCAAGCGGCCGGCTCAGACCATCTCCCCGTATGGGTCGAACTGGGCTGATGGTTCTTCATCCGGCTGCGTTTTCGCGGTCGACGATCGCCATCATGATCGTATCGCCATATTGTCCGTCGATACAGATAGCGTCGCTCTGCACACCCTCCCTGACAAACCCGACCTTGTCGTAGAGAGCGATGGCGCGGGCATTGTCGGCATGTACGGACAGCTCGACGCGGACAAAGCCGGCCTTGCGTGCCTGCGTCAGCGTCGCATTGATAAGCCGCAGTCCGAGGCCGCGCCCGCGATAAGAGGGAACAATCCCCATTCCGAGGGTGCCGCGATGGGCATGGATGAGCCGGTCATGGCGTGAGATATCGCACCAACCGACAACCTCGCCACGAACGACGGCGATGAACCCTGGATCGCCTCCCGCGATGCGGTCCAATACGAATCGTCGGGTTTGATCCAGCGGTGGCGCCTCGAGGAAGGACAGGTACTTCCGCTCACGCGCGACGAGATCAAGCGCGCGTCGAAAGCTTTCAACGTCCTCGGGCGTTATCGGCGCGATCGCGACCGTTTCAATATCGCTGCTGTCATCGACCATTGGCTTGACCGGCGTCATCCATCAAAAATGCACCCAGTTCCGCAGGCTGGTCCAGGTCTTCCTGTCGAGCCGGTAGCGCTCGACCGGCACCTGGCCGGCGACGATGGAGTTCAGCATGCCCTGGCCGGCGTACTGGAAGCCGCATTTGTGGATGACCCGGCGCGAGGCCGGATTGATCACCCGCGTCGAGGCGTGCAGCACCTGGATCGATGTCCTCTGGAAGGCGAGGTCGACCAATGCGTGGGCGGCTTCCGTCGCGTAGCCCCGCTTCCAGTAAGGCTCGCCGATCCAGTAGCCGAGTTCCAGCCCGCGGTCGGTTGTGTTGAGCCCGGCGCAGCCAACGAAGGTGTCGGTGCCGGCCAGCGTCAAGGCATAGGCGATGCCGGCACGGCGCGACTTGGTCATGGCGAGGAATGCCCGTGCCTCGGCCTCGCCATAGGGGTGCGGCATGCGCGCCAGCATTTCGGCGACATGGCGATTGTCGGCCAGCTCGACCAGCTGTGCGATGTCGCTTTCGCAGGGCGCCCGCATCACCAGCCGTTCGGTGACCAGCACCGGGCAGTCTATCGCGTAACTTTCGTCGTCGCTGTCTTCCGCTTCGGCAACCATTTGCAGTCCTCCAGGCACAAGAAAAAGGGGAGATGGAAACCCATCTCCCCTGATCCTTTTCCTGGCATTGCCAGACACCGGTTCCCGAGATGGGCGCCGGTGTTTTAGTGCGGAACCGGCTACTCCGCGGCTTTGGTAATCGGGTTGACCGATACGAAGGTTCGGCCGTTGGCTTTTTTGTTGAACGTCACGGCGCCGGCTTCGAGCGCAAAAAGCGTATGGTCCGTGCCCATGCCGACATTGACGCCGGGATGCCAGGTGGTGCCGCGTTGACGAATGATGATGTTGCCCGGGATGACGGCTTCGCCGCCGAACTTCTTCACGCCCAGACGCTTGGAATGCGAGTCGCGACCGTTGCGCGACGAGCCGCCAGCTTTCTTGTGTGCCATCTAACTAACTCCGATGCGCCCAAGGGCGCTTGAATGGTCTTATGAACGCGTTCGCGTTCCGTTTCAAGTCCGATCCGGCGACGTTTCGCGCCGGTCGTCTTACTTCTTCGCCAATTCCTTGGCCTGCTCGCGCCAGTCCTTGATCTGGTCGGCGCTGAACGGCATGTGCTCGTCGATCTTGGCGACATCCTTCTCCGTCAGCTTGGCGAGCTGCGCGAAGGTGATGATGCCCTGTTCGTTGAGATCCTTGGCTGCGACCGGGCCGATGCCCTTGATCACGGTCAGGTCGTCCGGCTCGCCCTTCGGCGCCTTGAACAGCGGCGCTGCCGCGGTCTCGGCTGCGTTTGTCTCGGCTGCCTTGGCCTTGGGCTCCTTCTTCGGCGCGGCTTCCGCCTTCGCTTCAGTCGCGGCCTCTGCCTTGGCTTCCTTCTTCGGCGCCTTGACCGATGCCGTCTTCGTCGGCTTGGCGCCACCCAGCAGGATCTCGGAGATCCGCACGGTGGTCAAAAGCTGGCGATGACCGATCTTGCGGCGCGAATTCTGGCGGCGGCGCTTCTTGAAAGCGATGACCGTGCGGTTCTTGCCCTGCTCGACGACTTCGGCGGTGACCAAGGCACCATCGACGAACGGCGCGCCGAACGTGACATTCTCGCCCTCGCCATGCGCGAGCACGTGGCCGATTTCGACGATATCGCCGACATTGGCTTCGACTTTTTCGATCTTCAGGAGATCGTTGGCGGCGACGCGATACTGCTTGCCGCCCGTTTTGATGACTGCGAACATTTTTTGCCTTTCGCTGTTCGGTCGGCCTCGATGAACCGCCTCTGGCGGTTCGGCCGTCTTTTTGTCAGTCTGCGGGTTCAAAAAACAAGCGGCGCGGAAGAACCCTCCACGCCGATTGCGCGCTGTCCCTAACCGAAGGTTGGGTGCGAGTCAAGGCAGCGCCGTTGTCGGGAGTTGCCGAGACCGTTATCGGCGGACAAGCACCCGCCGTGTCAACGCGATCGAACGCGTGCCCCCGTCTGGAGGCAAGGATGCGTGCATGGCCCGCAACGCCCGCGCCTCGCCGCACCGGAGCCACTATGAATCCGCCGCTTGTCCGGCAAGCCAAATAACTCGCGGATTGGCCTTGTAACCTGCCCGTTCAGCCGTTATCTAGTGCGCCGCGCCGGCAACGGCCGACCATGACCGCGGAGAGGTGGCAGAGTGGTCGAATGCACCGCACTCGAAATGCGGCATGGGTGCAAGCCCATCGGGGGTTCGAATCCCTCCCTCTCCGCCATCCTGCTTCGCCCTTCGAGCTTCGCAGGATTAGCGCAGCCGTGCCCGAAACAGGATGCCCTCCGAAGCTTCAGCGTCAGTGAGGTGCGGCTGACCCAAAGCCAGGGTACCTTATGTAAATGCTTGGGCTGGAAGGTACGCGCGCCTCTTGTGGCGCAACACGTGACCCAGCACGTACCGAATTTGGTCCAGCCGGCGGCGCGCGACCTCACAGCTCAGGTGGCCAGCCCGATCGTTCGGCTCGACGCAACGACGACTTTACGATCAGGCGATGGAATGGCGCAATTCCGGCGATATAGGCCCGCCCTCCCAAATGATTGAAGGTCACGACCGTTGTGGCGACAAGTCGGCGGCACAAAGCGGACTCTTCAACCAAAACGGACAAACGGAAGTCGAGATGGCGATCGTCCTAGCCAAGAATAATCTCATGACGACGCCGATCGTAGACCCGAAAGAAGTCGATCCTGTCGGTCGCAACGTCATCGCGCAACTCAGACGAGGTCTTAAGACCAAACCCCGCAACCAAGGTGTCCCTTAGAGCTATTAGCCAGCCAACCCACCGCGCCTGACCCATAAGCATATGGGCGGCGAGGCGCTCGGCGTCGCCCGTAGCATTGCCCGGCAGATCGATCGCGAATGCGTCAGCGAAGCCGGCCTTGGCGTAGAGCGGCTTAAGCACCGAACGTTGCGGCAAATCGACTCGAGCAACGCGCGCCATAAATGTTTCGCCCGGACTGAATGGAAGCGAAGAGGTGGGTGCATTCCGATAGCACGAACGGGGCTCCCCATCAAACATAGCAAGGAACTTCGGCTGTTGGCCTTTCTGCGACCTCGGGCAACGTCCGCTCTTCCGCCGCTATTGGGGTTGAGCGGACATAAGTTGGCAAGCCGCGCCGGTGGGATGTCCGTACAAATGTGACGATCGCAAGGGCGGAATTTGCCGTTCCGCCGCGAACAGCCTGTCCAAAGGCAGACCGTCTCGGTAGATTCGGACATAAGCGAAAGAACGAGGATGCCATGAAGAAGGAAGACGAGGAAAAATTCCTTGGCAACGGCCAGCCGGGCTTCGATCTCGGTCCGATAGAACACTACCTTCATGCCGTGGCAACGGAGCGGCGGTTACCGGATCTCGCGATTCGGCAGTGTACCGTCAGGATAGAAGAATCCGCTCCCGCACTGCGGGCGGTCCTCACAAGAGCGGCCGACGGAGAAGCTCTGTCGGAAGGCGAAGAGCTGCTACTCTTCCGAGGCCTGTACATTCTGGGCGGCGCCCACGACGGCCAGGCATGCCAACCCTTGCTGCGCCTGCTGCGTCGCCCCGCCGACGAAATCGATCGCCTGCTTGGCGACGCCGTTACCGAATCCCTGGCGCCCATTATCGCCGGTGTTTTCGATGGCAATGTCGACGCCCTAGTCGACATCATCGCCGATCGCTCGGTCGACGAATTTGTTCGCGACGCGCTGTTCGGCGCAATGACCTTTCTGACCTGGGACGGCCGTATCGAGCGTGGCCGGACACAGCAGTTTCTGGAGCGGTTCCACAACGAGAAGCTGGCTGACGACGGCGATTACGCCTGGATTGGCTGGCTGGAGGCAATCGCTCTGCTCGCCCTGCGCGACCTTGTTCCGCTGGTCGACAGTGCCTGGGACGAAGGCTGCGTGCCGGAAGGCGTGCTTGAACACCACCACTTCGAACGCGACCTGCTGGATGCCGAGCAACGACCGAACGACATCGACCGGTTCCACTATGCCAACCTCGGCTACATCGACGATGTGCTCGTGGCGCTGGACTGGACCCGCGGCTCCGGTTTTGGCGATGGCGTCGGGCTTGACGGGGAAGATCGGCAATCGCCCTGGCTAGACCGAAATTGGTACACCAACATGACTCCGGTCACGAACCCCTTGCGTGATGTCGGCCGCAACGATCCATGCCCCTGCGGGAGCGGCAAGAAATTCAAGAAATGCTGCCTCGCAAGTTGACTGTTGCCGCAGCACGTTGGCGGTGATTTTCAGCCCGCCCCATTCGCCTGGTGCTCCGCGATCGCCTGCAGAAAAGCCTGCCCGAACTCCTTCAGCTTCGCCGCCCCGACGCCATTCACCTCGGCGAACGCATCGAGGTCGCGTGGACGCCGCTCGGCCATGTCGATCAGCGTGCGATCTGAGAACACTACATAGGCAGGCACCTGGCGCTCCTTGGCGAGACGCAGCCGCAGCGCCTTGAGCGTGGCGAGCAGCGCGGCGTCCAGATTCTCGGCCTGCGCAATGTCCTGGGCGGCGCGCACCTTGCCGCGCGAGGCGCGCCCGCGCAGCTCAATGCGGTAGTGGAAGGGCATCTCGCCGCGGCCAAGCGCATGGCCCTTTTCCGCGATGGCGAGGCCGCCATGGCCGCCCGGATCCGGCTCCAGGAAGCCGCCAGCGGCAAGCTGCCGGATCAGCGACAGCCAGAAGTCCTTTTTGTGCGCCAGCCCGCCGCCGAAGCTGGCGAGCCTTTGGTGGCCCCTGGCCAGGATCTTCTCGGTTTCGTGACCGAGCAGAATGTCGATGACATGGCCGGCGCCGAAGCGTTCGCCGCTCTGCGCGATCGCCGCCAGGATGATCCGCGCCTCGGCCCCGCCATCCGCGCGCGGTGCCTGGTCGAGGCAGTTGTCGCAATTGCCGCAAGGTTGCGCTTCCTCGCCGAAATAACCGAGCAGCACCTGGCGGCGGCACTGCGCCGTCTCGCAATAGCCGATCAGCGTGTCGAGCCGGCGATGCGCGCGCCTTTTGTGCTCCGCCGGCGCGTCCTCGTCGTCGATGAACAGCCGGCGCATGCGGATGTCGCCGAGGCCGAACAGCATATGCGCCTCGGCCTCCCGTCCGTCCCGGCCAGCACGGCCGATTTCCTGATAGTAGGCCTCCAGGCTGCCCGGCAGATCGGTATGGAAGACGTAGGCCACGTCAGGCTTGTCGATGCCCATGCCAAAGGCGATGGTCGCCACCATGACGACGCCGGAGAGCGTCATGAAAGCGTTTTGATTGGCCTCGCGCGCGTCCTTGCTCATGCCGGCATGATAGGCGAGCGCTCGCACGCCGTTCCGCTCCAGGAAAGCAGCCATTTCCTCGGTCTTCTTGCGCGACAGGCAATAGACGATGCCGCTGCGGCCGGCGTGACGCTCGACGAAATCCAGCAATTGCCGCTTGCTGTCCTGCTTGGCCGCGAGGCCAAGCTTGATATTCGGCCGGTCGAAGCCCAGCACCAGCGTTTCGACGCGCTCGGCGAACAACCGCGCTTCGATGTCGGTACGGGTACTCTCATCCGCGGTTGCCGTCAGCGCGATGATGGGCACGTCGGGAAAGATGCCGCGCAGCCGCGACAAATCCTCATATTCGCGCCGGAACGCGGGACCCCATTGCGAAATGCAATGCGCCTCGTCGACGGCGATCAGGCTGACCTCGAGCCTCGATAGCGCCTCGAGCATCCGCTCGGTCATCAGCCGCTCTGGCGCGAGATAGAGCAGCCGCGTCTGCCCTGAGGCAACGCGGCGCCAGGCGGCGACATTGGCCTCGCGGTCGAGCGAGGAATTGATCGTATCGGCGCCAACGCCGGCAAGGCGCAGCGCGGCGACCTGGTCCTGCATCAGCGCCACCAGCGGCGAAACGACGATGGTGAGCCCACCCAGCACCAGCGCCGGCACCTGGTAGCAAAGCGATTTGCCCGCACCCGTCGGCATCACGGCCAGCACATGACGCCCGGACAGCAGCGCCTCCATCACGGGCGCCTGGCCGGGACGAAAATCATCGAAGCCGAACACGTCCTTCAGGACGCGCCGCTTGGGGTCCTCGGCCGGGATGTTCGCTGCCTCTGCCGGCATCAGTCGGGCACCGGGCTGGATTTGATTTTTGGTGGATTGGAGAGGATGTGGAAACCGATCAAAACGACTCTCCGCGTGAGGCCTTGCAGTAGCGCAGCTGTCGTCGAACGACAACAGGAACGGGCGCTCGCACGCTGCGGTCAAGATCACGATCTACCTCGCACCTGCGCGATCGGTGATGTCATGCAGCAGACAGGT
Source organism: Mesorhizobium sp. M0152 (assembly GCF_040322415.1). Taxonomy (NCBI): domain Bacteria; kingdom Pseudomonadati; phylum Pseudomonadota; class Alphaproteobacteria; order Hyphomicrobiales; family Phyllobacteriaceae; genus Mesorhizobium; species Mesorhizobium sp. M0152. Next base: position 79,260 of record NZ_JAMYTH010000008.1, on the reverse strand, counting down.
CGATATTTCCCCTGGGCTGGGCACCTTCCCCTGCGACACCCGCGCCCCCGCTGGATTCCCCCGCGCTGTACGATGTAAGCTTGGCCCGGCAAGCCAGGGAGGGCGCGATGCTGCAGACCAGACAGGATGCTCTCGGCGAGCGGTTCCAGTTGCAGCGCGCGGCTTTCGAGGCGCAGCCTTTTCCGGACATCGGCGTGCGAAAGGATCGCCTGAAGCGGCTGCTGGCGCTTACCGAGCGGCATGAGGCCGACATCTGCGCGGCGATCGACGCCGACTTTGGCGGCCGCTCGGCGCACGAAACCCGGCTGGCGGAGCTGTTCGTCGTCCGCGCCGGCATCCGCCACGCGCTGTCGCATCTGAGGGGATGGATGCGGGAGCGCCGTGTCGCCACCTCAATGCCGTTCCTGCCGGGCAGGAACCGTCTCGTCCGACAGCCGCTCGGTGTCGTCGGCATCGTGTCGCCCTGGAATTATCCTTTTCAGCTCGCTGTCGCGCCGGTCACCGCGGCACTTGCCGCCGGCAATCGCGTCCTGGTCAAGCCTTCCGAACTGACGCCCGCTTTTTCCGCCTTGCTGGCCGAACTGGCAGGCGAGTATTTCGCGCCGGACGAGCTCAGCATCGTCACCGGCGATGCCGAGATGGGCAAGACATTCGTCTCGATGCCTTTCGATCACCTGCTGTTCACCGGCTCGACCGCGGTCGGGCGCCAGGTCGCGATCGCCGCGGCCGCCAACCTGACACCCGTCATGCTCGAACTCGGCGGCAAGTCGCCGGCGATCCTCGATCCGTCATGCGACCTCGATGCGGCAATATCCAGCGTCGCCTATGGCAAGCTCCTGAATGCCGGGCAAACCTGCATCGCGCCGGATTATCTGCTGGTGCCGAAGGGACAGGCTGGAACCGTCGCCGCGAAGCTGGCTACGGCAATGGCGCGGCTCTATCCGAGCCTGCGCGACAACCGCGATTACACCGCCATCGTCAGCGACCGGCACTATCAGCGCCTGCGCGAGATGATCGCGGAGGCCCGCGATGCCGGGGCCGATGTCACGGAAATCAACCCGGCCGGCGAAGAACTCGGCACCACGAGCCGGAAATTGCCGCCGACCCTGGTCAGGAACGCCGGGCCAAACCTGCGGCTGATGCGCGAGGAGATTTTCGGCCCGGTGCTGCCGATCATCGAATATGCCGGGATAGACGAGGCGATCGACCACGTGAACAAGGCGGACCGGCCGCTGGCGCTCTACTGGTTCGGCCGGAACAGCGGCAATCGTCGACGCATCCTGCACGAGACGGTCGCCGGCGGTGTCACCATCAATGACTGCATGCTGCATCTGGTGCAGGAGAACCAGCCCTTCGGAGGTGTCGGCGCCAGCGGCATGGGCGCCTATCATGGCGAATGGGGATTCCGCACCTTCAGCAAGGAGAAGCCGGTTTTCCTGCAGTCCCGGCTGAGCGCGGGCGCCTTGTTGCGTCCGCCCTATGGGAAGACGTTCGAGCGGCTTTTCAGCCTGCTCCGGCATATCACCTGAGGGCAGTCGCCGATCGTGCCGGCCAGGCGGTGCGTTAAGCTTATGTTCACCATCATGCGGCAGGGTCGACATCCTGCGGTGATGTTTTGAGTACCGCGGCGCCACAAGCGCCCAGGCAACAAGCCCGTGCCTCTCCTGAGGCGCGGGCGATTCATTTTTGGAAACGGCCACGCCGTCACGACATCCGTTGACCGTCGCGAAACCGGCCGCGGCGACCTGCTGTCAGGCGAGGAAATCGGCCCGGTGCGGCGTAAAACTGTCGACCAGCCGCCCCGCCTCCAGCGCCTTGACGCCGTGCACCAGATTGGACGGCACGATGAAGCTGCCGCCGGCCTCGAGGGTTTCGGTCCGGCCATCGATCGTCACCTCGAAGCGGCCCTCCGCGACATAACTTGCCTGGACATGCGGGTGCGAATGCAGCGCACCTACGCCACCCTTGTCGAAGCCGAATTCGACCATCATCAATTCATCGGTATGCAGGAGAACGCGCCTTCTGTTGCCGTCCGGGGTCGGCGTCCAGGCACCCTCGCCGGCATGCGCGAAAATCTTTGGCTCAGCCATCTTCAGCTCCTTATCGCGCCAACCAGCCGCCATCCACCGGCACCACGGCGCCATGCATGTAGTTCGACGCCGACGCCAGCAGGAAGACGGCGGCATCGCCGATGTCTCCCGGCTCGCCCCAGCGGCCGGCCGGAATGCGCGCCAGGATGGCGGCGCTGCGGTCGGGATCGGCGCGCAGCGCCTGCGTGTTGTTGGTCTCGATATAGCCCGGCGCGATGGCATTGACGTTGATGCCTTTTGCCGCCCATTCGCAGGCCAGCAGCCGGGTGATGCCGAGCACGCCATGCTTGGAGGCGGTGTAGGACGCGACCCGGATGCCGCCCTGGAAACTCAGCACCGAGGCGATGTTGACGACCTTGCCTTGGCGGCTGCTGGCAAGCACGCGTCTGGCGAAGCTCTGGCAAAGCAGGAAGACCGTCTTCAGGTTGACGTCCATGACGTCGTCCCAATCGGCCGCTGAGAGATCGACGGCGTCGGCGCGCCGTATGATGCCCGCATTGTTGACCAGCCCGTCGAGCGGACCGCTCTCGTCCCAGACCCGGTCGAGCAACGGGCCGGCGGCCGCCGTATCGGCAAGGTCGGCGCTCACCGCCTCGAATTGCCCGCCCGTCGCGGCGATCCTGCCTGCCGTGCCATCCATCGAAGAACGGCCGACGCCGATCACCGTGCCGCCGGCGCGCGCGATCGAGAGTGCAATACCTTGCCCGATGCCGGTATTGGCGCCGGTGACGAGAATGCGCTTGCCGGCCAGGCTGAAGGGGGAGAGGTCGCTCACCGCAGCTCGTCCATCGCCACCAGGTCGACATCGGTATAGTCGACATTGTCGCCGGCCATCGCCCAGATGAAAGCGTAATTGGAGGTGCCGGCGCCCGAGTGAATCGACCAGCCCGGCGACAGCACCGCCTCCTCGTTACGCATGACGATGTGGCGCGTTTCGTCGGGCTCCCCCATGAAATGGAACACCCGCGCCGCCTCCGGCAGGTCGAAATAGAGATAAGCCTCCATGCGCCTGTCATGCACATGGCAAGGCATGGTGTTCCACACCGAGCCCGGCGCAAGCTGCGTCATGCCGACGACGAGCTGGCAGGTCTTTACGCCCTCGGCATGGATGAACTGGAAGATCGAGCGCTCATTGCAGCTATCCTTGCTGCCGAGGTCGAGGCGCTTGGCATCGCCGATGCGGATCAGCCGGCTGGGCCAGCTCTGGTGCGCCGGCGCGCTGAGCAGATAGAATTTGGCCGGCTCGCTGGAACTTGCGGAAGCAAACGACACATCCGGCGTGCCCATGCCGAGATAGAGCATGTCGCGCGCCTGCAACTCGTGGGTTTGGCCGCCTGCTTTCACGCTGCCGGCACCGCCTATGTTGACGGCGATCAGCTCGCGGCGATCGAGGAAGTTCTTGGTCCCGGTCGGCTTGATCGCTTCCAGCGGCAGCGGTGTCGCCACTGGCATGGCGCCGCCGACGATCATGCGGTCGTAATGGGTGTAGGTCAGGCTGACGCGGCCGGGCTGGAACAGGTCTTCAATGTGAAAATTGTGGCGCAGCTCGTCGGTTCCCATGGCTGCGGCGGCCACCGGATCGATGGCGAAGCGGGATGTGTAATGGATATCGCTCTGGCTCATGGCTGTCCTGACTTGAGATGGGTCATTCGCCGGCAGCGGCCATGACCGAATTGGCATAGAAAACCTGCCTTGCGTGCAGGCGCTCGCGATAGCGCTGCTGGCTGGCAGCAAGGTGGACACGCATCGCCTCGCGTGCGGCCTCGGCATCACCCGATGTGATCGCGTTCAAAATCACCAGATGCTCGCGCTGCAGCCCGCGCTGGTATGCATCGGACTGGACCAGTTCCGTCGACCATGGCGAGGTCACGTCGCAAGGAATGGCGCGCCGGCCGAGCACGTCGAGCATTTCGACATAGAACGGGTTGTTGGTGGCGCTGGCGATGGCGCGATGGAAGGCGAGGTCGGCCGGACCGGTCGGCTCGCTGGCGAGCAGCAGCCGTTCGAACTCGAAGAAGGCTTCCTGGATCGCCGCCTCCTGCGCGGCGTTGCGGCGATCGGCGGCGAGCCCGGCCGATTCGATCTCGACCGCCAGTCGCACTTCTAGCACGTTGAGCGCGATCGAATCCTTGCTGCCCATGTCGGCGGCAAGCGCACCGAACATGGTCGAGATATGCTCGGTGACGAAGACGCCGGCCCCTTGGCGTGGCTCGACCAAGCCGTCGGCGGCCAGCTTGGCCAAGGCCTCGCGGATGACGGTGCGGCTGACGCCGAAGGTCTCGGTCAACTGGCCTTCGGTCGGCAGTTTGTGGCCGGGCAGGATCTCGCCCGCCTGCAGCTGCCTGCGGATCGCCGCGACGACGGTCTCCGACAGCTTGGGTTTTCGTTCGACCCGGAGGTCGGTTGCGGCAGCGGACACGTGGCAAACTCCTAGTGGAACAGGCTCGGCAGCCACAATGAGATTTCCGGTATGTAGGTGACAAGCATCAACACGGCGAAGGCCGCTCCGTAGAATGGCCAGATCGAGCGCATCGCCGTCCAGATCGGGATGCGGCCGATGGCGCAGCTGACGAACAGCACCGCGCCCACCGGTGGCGTGCACAGGCCGATGCCCAGATTGAGGATCAGGATGACGCCGAAATGCACCGGATCGACGCCATAGGCCATGACCACGGGCAGGAAGATCGGCGTGGTGATGATGATCAGGGGCGACATGTCCATGAACGTGCCGAGGATAAGCAGCACCACGTTGATCATCAGCAAGATGACCAGCTTGTTGTCGGACACGGATTGCAGGAAAGCGACCAGCGCTGCCGGGACCCTGAGATAGGCGAGCAGCCAGCCAAAAGCCGCGGCGCAGCCAATGATCATCAGCACCATTGCCGTGGTGCGCACCGCAGCGGTGGTGGCGGTGACGAAGTCGTTCCAGCTCATCGAACGGTAGATGATAAGCGTCACCAGGAAAGCATAGACGATGGCAATGCAGGAGCTTTCGGTGGCGGTGAAAATGCCCGACCGGACCCCGCCGAAGATGATGCCGATCAGGATCAGGCCTGGAATGGCGGCAAGAAGCAATTGCAGCGCCCGGCCGAAGCCGGCAAAGGGCTCCGTCGGATAGCCGCGGCGGCTGGCGACCCAATAGGCCGTGATCATCAGCGACAGCGCCAGCAGCAGGCCGGGTAGCACGCCGGCGGTGAACAGATCGGCGATCGAAATGCGGCCGCCGGCCGAAATCGAATAGATGATCATGTTGTGCGAGGGCGGGATCAGCAGCGCGATGATGGCGCCGACCGAGGTGATGTTGACGGCATAATCGACGCCGTAGCCGCGCGCCTTCATCTGCGGGATCATCAGTCCGCCGACCGCCGAGGCGTCGGCCACCGCCGACCCGGAAATGCCGCCGAACATGGTTGACGCGGCGATGTTGACCTGGCCCAACCCGCCACGCAGGTGGCCGACCAGCGAGCCGGCCAGTGCCACCAGCCGGGCGGCAATGCCGCCGCGCACCATCAGGTCGCCGGCGAAGATGAAGAATGGAATGGCCATCAGCGAAAACACGCTGACGCCGGAGTTGAGGCGCTGGAACACCACCAGCGGCGGCAGGCCAAGCACCAGCACCGTCGCGAAGCTGGCGACGCCGAGGCAAAACGCGATCGGCGTGCCGATGATCAGCAGGAAGACGAAGGTGCCGAACAGGACTGTCAGGGCCATTATAGATCCTCCTCGCCCGTGGCGTACTGATCGGCGTCGACGGGCAGACCGGCAAATCGCCCGGCCAGCCGCTCCAGTGAAAACAGGCAGACAAGCGCGCCGCCCAGGATGACCGGCAGGAAGCCGACGCCGCCGGGCAGTGCAAGGGACGGCATTACCGTGTTCCAGGTCAGCATGGTAAGCTGGACCCCGTAGACGATCATGCCGGCGCCGAAGGCGAGCACGACGATATCCGAAATGCTGCGCAACACCGCCTTGGCGGCATGCGGCAGGAAGTACAGCAGTACGTCGAAACCGAGATGCGTGCGCTCGCGAACCCCGACAGCGGCACCCAGGAAGATGAACCAGCCCATCAGAAGCACCGAGAAGGACTCGGTCCAGCTCGGCGAGCGGTTCAGGACATAACGCGAAAACACCTGCCAGAAGATGATTATCGTCATCAGGGTCAGTCCGGCACCGCTGACCCACAGTGCAAGCCTTGCAAGCTGTGACAGCATGCGCTCCGTGGCCAGCCAGAACGGTTTCATGTGCGCGCCTCCCTGGCAGTGGCGCGCAAATGGCGCCACCGCCTTCGCGAATGGATTATTTGGTTGCCTGGATGCGCGCCGCGAGGTCCTTCAGCGCCGGCGTCGACAGATATTTGTCGTAGACCGGCTTCATCGCGTCGATCAGCGGCTGCTTGTCGATCTCGCTGACCTTCACGCCCGCGGCTTCGACGATCCCGCGCGACTTTTTCTCCTGCGCGTCCCACAGTTCGCGCATCTTGACGACGCTGTCCTTGGCCGCCTGCCGGACGATCGTCTGATCCTCGGGAGACAGCTTGTCCCAGCTCGCCTTCGACATTACCAGCACCTCCGGAACGATCTGGTGCTGGTCCATCGTGTAGTGCTTGGCAACCTCGTAATGCTTGGCGGATTCGAAGCTCGGCCAGTTGTTCTCGGCGCCGTCGATGACACCTGTCTGCAAGGCCGAGTAGACTTCGCCGTAGGCCATCGGCGTGGCGTTGGCACCGAGCGCATTGACCATGTCGACGAACACGTCCGACTGGATGACGCGGAATTTCATCCCCTTCATGTCGGCCATCGAGGTGATGTCCTTCTTGGTGTTATAGAAGGAGCGCGCGCCGGAATCGTAGAAGGCGAGGCCGATCAGACCATGCGCCTCGAAAGCTTTCAGGATCTGATCGCCGATCGGCCCGTCCATGACATGGCGCATATGTTCGACCGAGCGGAACATGTAGGGCAGTGACGGCACCGCGGTTTCAGGCACGATGCCGTTGAACGGTCCCATCGAGACGCGGTTGAGATCGATGACGCCGGTCTGGGTCTGCTCGATCGTGTCCTTCTCCTCGCCAAGCTGCGCCGAATGGTAGACCTCGACCGAATAGCGGCCATCGGTGCGCTGCTTGATCAGGTCGCCCATGTATTTGACCGCCTCGACCGTCGGGTAACCATCGGGATGGGTATCCGACGATCGCAGCACCGTCTCGGCGTTGGCGACGCCGACCAGCAGCGAGCCGACGGCGAACGCGGCCGCCGTCAATTTCGAAAAATGCAACATGACTTCCTCCCTTTGTTAAATCAAAGCACCCGGCTCAGAGCCGGTACGCCTTCTTTGCAAGCGTGTAGGCAAGTTCCCGCGCCAGTTCGTGCGCTTCCTCTTCGCGCAGCCGGTGCTCGGCGACGAGGCGCGCCAGGAACGCGCAGTCGACCCGCCGCGCCAAATCATGGCGGGCGGGGATCGACGGAAAAGCGCGGGTGTCGTCGTTGAAACCGACGGTGTTGTAGAAGCCGGCAGTCTCGGTGGTCATCTCGCGGAAGCGGCGCATGCCCTCCGGGCTGTCGTGGAACCACCAGGCCGGCCCAAGCTTCAGCGCCGGGTAGACGCCGGCGAGCGGCGCCAGCTCGCGCGCATAGCTTGTCTCGTCGAGGGTAAAGAGGATGATCGTCAGGTCACGCTCCAGCCCGACGCAGTCGAGCAGCGGCTTCAACGCCGTCACATAATCGGTCCGCGTCGGGATATCGAAACCCTTGTCGCGGCCGAATTTCTGAAAAATGGAAGGCGAATGATTGCGCCAGGAGCCGGGATGGATCTGCAGGACCAGCCCATCGTCCAGGCTCATCTTGGCCATCTCGGTCAGCATCTGGGCGCGAAACAGCTTTCGCTCGCGCTCGTCCTGCGAACCCTGGCGGATGCGGCTGAACAGCTCCGCCGCAGCGGCGTCCGAAAGATTGGCGGTCTCCGCCGTTGGATGGCCGTGATCGGACGAGGTGGCGCCGAAGCTCTTGAAGAAGGCGCGCCGCTGGCGATGTGCATCGAGGTAGCCGCCCCAGCTGCCTGTGTCGCAGCCGGTGATTTCTCCGAGCCTATCGAGATTGGCCGAGAATCCTTCGAAATCCGGATCGACAATCGCATCCGGCCGGTAGGCGGTGACGACGCGGCCCCCCCAGCCGCTGTCGCGGACCATCTTGTGCCATTTGAGATCGTCGAGCGCGCCTTCGGTCGTGGCGATCACCTCGATGTTGAAGCGCTCGAACAGAGCTCGGGGGCGGAAATTCTCCCATTGCAGCAGCATCGCGATCATATCGTAATGGCGGTCCGCCGTTGCGGCGGTCAGCGGCTCGTCGATGCCGAACAGATGCTCGACCACATGGTCGAACCACAGCCGGGTGGGCGTGCCGCGAAACAGGTGATAGTTCTCGGCGAAGCGCCGCCAGATCGTCCGGCCGTCGGTTTCGACAGGTGCGCCGTCGAGCGCCGGCACGCCGAGATCCTCAAGCCGCACGCCCTGGCTGAAGAGCATGCGGAAAATATAGTGGTCGGGCACGATGAGCAGCTGCGCCGGGTCCGGGAAAGGCTCGTTCAGCGCATACCAGCGCGGATCGGTGTGGCCGTGCGGGCTGACGATGGGCAGGTCCTTGATCCCGGCGTAGAGATCGCGCGCGATCGAACGCGGACGCGCCTCGGCCGGAAACAGCAAATCCGCGTCGGTCAGTGCCACGTCGATCCTCCCAGAGCCGCCATCGGTAGGGTCGGTCAGAAATAATGTCAACATACAAAAATTAGATTGTTGTATGATGACTTTTCCAACCATTGTGTGGCAAGAAATCGAATGCTACGCCCCCTGCCGACCATCCTCGAGGCGATTTTCATGCCGTCCAACCAGACCAGCCGCACCACCATGACCAAGCGCCTCTCCGGCGGCACGGTACAGGCATTACCGGCTTTGGTGGCGAGACCTGCGTATGATCGCAGCCGTGTCGTCCCGGGCATCGTGCATCTCGGCGTCGGCGCCTTTCACCGCGCCCACCAAGCCGCCTATGTCGACGACTGCCTGGCAGCCGGGGAGACAGGCTGGGGCATAACAGGCGTCTCGTTGCGCAGCGCCGACACCCGTGATGCGCTGGCGCCGCAGGACGGGCTCTACACGCTGGCAATCAGGAGCAGCGGCGAGGAAAAGCTCCGCGTCGTCGGCTCCATCGGCTCGATGCTGGTGGCGCCGGAAGACCCCGGCGCGGTGCTGGCCGCGCTAGCCGATCCACGGACCCGCATCGTCACGCTGACCATCACAGAAAAGGCGTATCTGCGCGCGGCCGGCGGCGGCCTGGACACCGCTCATCCCGACATCGTCCACGACCTAGCGAACCTGCAAACCCCGAAGACGGCGCATGGTTTTCTGGCCGAGGCGCTCGCCCGGCGACGCGCCGCCGGCACGCCGCCGTTCACCGTGCTGTGCTGCGACAATCTGCCGGCCAACGGCGCCACGCTGCACAGATTGCTGATTGAATTTGCAGAATTGCGTGGCCCCGGCATGAAGAGCGATGCAGGGCTCGCCAGCCACATCGCCGACGCGGTCGCATTTCCCTCAAGCATGGTCGACCGCATCGTGCCGGCGACCACCGATGCCGACCGGGCGCGGATCGCTGGCCAACTCGGCGTCGAGGACGCCTGGCCGGTCATGACCGAGCCGTTCTGCCAATGGGTGATCGAAGACAAATTCCCCGAGGGCCGGCCGGCCTGGGAACAATTCGGCGTCACCATGGTCGATGATGTCGGGCCCTTCGAGGACATGAAGCTCAGGCTGCTCAACGGCTCGCATTCGGCCATTGCCTATCTCGGCCTGCTCAGCGGTCACGCCACCGTCGATCGCGCTTTCGCCGATCCGGCGATACGGGCTTTTGTCGACGCGCTGTGGGCCGAGGCCATTCCGACGCTGCCCACAAATGCCGGGCTCGATACGACGAGCTATACGGCAGAACTTACCAAGCGTTTCTCGAACACTGCGCTCGCCCACCGCACGGCGCAGATCGCCAATGACGGCAGCCAGAAATTGCCGCAGCGCATCGTCGCGTCCGCCATCGAGCGCATCGAAGCCGGCGCACCGCCCGAGCACCTGACGCTGGTGATCGCCGCCTGGATCGCCGCGTCCGAAGCGCGCGGCAAGACCTTGCCGGAAGCCCACTTCACCGATCCGCTGGATGCGGCGCTGGCGGAAGTTTTCAGCCAGCAGTTGCCGGCGAACGAAACAGTGGCGGCGGTATTCGACCTGGCCGGCTTTGCCAGGGAACACGCCGGACGCCAGACGCTGATGGAACTGGTGGCCAGCCATCTCGTGCACTTGCGGCAAGGTGGGGTGGAGCTTGCGCTCGCAGCACTTGGCATAGGAAGTGGGTCCAGTGCCGCGACATTAACTTAGAGCCTGGGAACGCAGAACGCCGACATCCGTGGGCCAGCGCCCGCCGACCTCCGCATACCCGAATCTTCACGCCACGCGACCAGGGACGTCTCAACAAAAAAGCGAGGCAAGGCCCCGCTTTTCATTCAATCGTCTGAAGCTAACTTCAGGCCGGAAGTATCGCGCCTTCCAGCGTGGTTAGCTGGCTAAGGAACTGTTCCGCCTTGCTGCGCGCCTGGTCGTCCTTGGCGTCGGCGGCGTCTTCCCTAGCTTCCTGGATGCGGCGGGCGAGATCGGCGCGGTCGACATCCTTCACCGCGACGGCCGATTCCGCCAGCAGCGTACAGCCGGCCGGAACGATGTCGGCGAAGCCGCCGAACACGACATAGCGTTCTTCGCTACCCGACACGGCCTTCACCGTGACGACGCCTGGCTTGATCGTGGTCATGACCGGGGCGTGATGCGCCATGACGGTCATCTCGCCTTCGGCGCCCGGAATGACGACGGATTCGACCTCAGCGGAAACCAGCAGGCGTTCCGGAGAAACCAGTTCGAACTTGAAAGCTTCAGCCATGATCAGTTTAGTGAGTAGGGAATAGTGAGTAGGGAGTAGGGAGAGAGGACAACCGCCCCGATCACCCAGCTGCTATTCACTACTGACTACTGACTACTCCCTATTCCCTTGATTAAGCCGCTTCGGCGGCCAGGCGCTGTGCCTTCTCGACCGCTTCCTCGATGCCGCCGACCATGTAGAAGGCAGCTTCCGGGAGATGGTCGTAGTCGCCATTGCAGAGGCCCTTGAAGCCCTTGATGGTGTCGGCGAGGTCGACCAGCTTGCCCGGCGCACCGGTGAACACTTCGGCGACGAAGAAGGGCTGCGACAGGAAGCGCTCGATCTTGCGGGCGCGGGCAACCGTCTGCTTGTCCTCTTCCGAAAGCTCGTCCATGCCCAGGATGGCGATGATGTCCTGCAGCGACTTGTAGCGCTGGAGGATCGACTGCACCTGGCGTGCGACGCCATAGTGCTCGTCGCCGACGACCAGCGGGTCGAGCATGCGCGAGGTCGAATCCAGCGGATCGACAGCCGGGTAGATGCCCTTTTCGGCGATGGCGCGGTTGAGCGTCGTCGTTGCGTCGAGGTGGGCGAACGAGGTCGCCGGCGCCGGGTCGGTCAGATCGTCGGCGGGCACGTAGATCGCCTGCACCGAGGTGATCGAACCCTTGGTGGTGGTGGTGATGCGTTCCTGCAAAGCGCCCATGTCGGTGGCGAGCGTCGGCTGATAGCCCACGGCCGACGGGATGCGGCCGAGCAGAGCCGACACTTCCGAACCCGCCTGCGTGAAGCGGAAGATGTTGTCGACGAAGAACAGCACGTCCTGGCCCTGGTCGCGGAAATATTCCGCAACCGTCAGGCCGGTCAGGCCGACGCGGGCACGCGCGCCCGGGGGCTCGTTCATCTGGCCGTAGACGAGTGCGGCCTTGGAGCCTTCGCCGCCGCCCTTCTTGTTGACGCCGGATTCGATGAACTCGTGATAGAGATCGTTGCCTTCGCGGGTGCGCTCGCCGACGCCGGCGAACACCGAATAGCCGCCATGCGCCTTGGCGATGTTGTTGATCAGTTCCTGGATCAGCACGGTCTTGCCGACGCCGGCGCCGCCGAACAGGCCGATCTTGCCGCCCTTGGCGTAGGGCGCGAGCAGGTCGAGCACCTTGATGCCGGTGATCAGGATCTGCGCTTCCGTCGACTGCTCGACATAGGTCGGAGCCGGCTGATGGATGGAGCGCATTTCGATCGCGTCGACCGGGCCTTCTTCGTCGACCGGCTCGCCGATGACGTTGATGATGCGGCCGAGCATGCCCGGGCCGACCGGCACGGTGATCGGCGCGCCGGTGTCGCGCACTTCCTGGCCGCGCACCAGACCTTCGGTGGAGTCCATGGCGATGCAGCGCACGGTGTTTTCACCGAGGTGCTGGGCGACTTCAAGCACGAGGCGGTTGCCGACATTGGTCGTTTCGAGCGCGTTCAGGATCGCCGGCAGGTGATCGCCGAACTGCACGTCGACGACGGCGCCGATGACCTGGCGAACCTTGCCGACGACGCCCGTTGCCTTGGCAACCACTGCCGGTGCCCGGGCCGCGGCGGCCCTGGCGGGCGCTGCCGCCTTGGCCGGAGCCGCCTTCACTGCTGCTGCCGGTGCCTTTGCCGCCTTCGCCGCTGCGGTCTTGGGGGCCGCCGCCTTGGGGGTCGCTGCTTTCGCCATCGTCTTTACCCTTTTCGTCCTTTTGTTTCTCACGCGGTCCTGTCGCGGGCCGTGACCCGCCAACCGCGCCTAGAGCGCCTCGGCGCCCGAAATGATTTCGATCAGTTCCTTGGTGATCTGCGCCTGCCGCTGGCGGTTGTAGGTGATCGACAGCTTGTTGATCATCTCGCCGGCATTGCGCGTCGCGTTGTCCATGGCGCTCATCTTGGCGCCCATTTCGCCGGCTGCGTTTTCGAGCAGCGCCCGGAAAACCTGCACGGAGATGTTGCGCGGAATGAGGTCGGAGAGGATTTCGCCCGGCTCCGGTTCATACTCGTACACGGCGTTGCCGCCAACCGCCGCCTCGGCAGGAGCCGAAGCAACACCGGCCGGGATGATCTGCTGCGCGGTCGGGATCTGGCTGATGACCGACTTGAACTGCGAGTAGAACAGCGTGCAGATGTCGAATCCGCCCTCGTTGAAGAGGTGGATGACTTTCTTGGCGATGGCATCGGCATTGACGAAGCCGAGCGTCTTGACCTCGCGCAGATCGACACGGTCGATGATCATCGCTGCATAGTCGCGGCGCAGGATATCGAAACCCTTCTTGCCGACGCAGATGATCTTGACCTTCTTGCCATCGGCCAGAAGCTTGCGGATATGGTCGCGGGCCAGGCGGGCGATCTGCGAATTGAAGCCGCCGCACAGGCCGCGCTCGGCGGTGCAGACGACGAGCAGATGTACGTCGTCCTTGCCGGTGCCGGTCATCAGCGCCGGGGCATCGCCGCCGCCGCCGATTGCCTGGGTAATGTTGGCCAGTACGGAACCCATGCGCTCCGAATAGGGCCGCGCCGCTTCGGCGGCCTCTTGCGCACGGCGCAGCTTCGCCGCGGCGACCATCTGCATCGCCTTGGTGATCTTCTGCGTCGCCTTGACCGAGGCGATACGGTTACGAAGGTCTTTTAATGAAGGCATGCTTCAAACCTGATCCCGTCTTGTCTCATCCGGACTGGCGCTTCGCTCAGGCGAAGGTCTTGGCGAAAGCGTCGATCTCGGCCTTCAGCTTGCCGCGCAGATCTTCCGACAGCGCCTTTTCCTTGCGGATGGCATCGAGAACGTCCTTGCCGGCCGAACGCATGTGGCTGAGCAGGCCATGCTCGAACTTGCCGACCTGGTTCACCGGCAGCTTGTCGAGGTAACCGTTGACGCCGGCGAAGATCACCGCGACCTGCTCTTCCGTCTTCAGCGGCGAGAACTGCGGCTGCTTCAGGAGCTCGGTCAGGCGCGATCCGCGGTTGAGCAGGCGTTGCGTGGCGGCGTCGAGATCGGAGCCGAACTGCGCGAAGGCCGCCATTTCGCGATACTGCGCGAGCTCGCCCTTGATCGAGCCGGCAACCTGCTTCATCGCCTTGATCTGCGCGGCGGAGCCGACGCGGCTGACCGAAAGGCCGACGTTCACCGCAGGACGGATGCCCTGGAAGAACAGGTTGGTTTCGAGGAAGATCTGGCCATCGGTGATCGAGATCACGTTGGTCGGGATATAGGCCGATACGTCGTTGGCCTGCGTTTCGATGATCGGCAAAGCGGTCAGCGATCCACCGCCCAGATCGTCGTTGAGCTTGGCGGCGCGCTCGAGCAGGCGCGAATGCAGGTAGAAGACGTCGCCCGGATAAGCTTCGCGGCCCGGCGGGCGGCGCAGCAGCAGCGACATCTGGCGATAGGCGACGGCCTGCTTCGACAGATCGTCATAGCTGATCAGCGCGTGCATGCCGTTGTCGCGGAAATACTCACCCATGGTGCAGCCGGCGAACGGCGCCAGGAACTGCATCGGTGCGGGATCGGAAGCGGTAGCGGCGATGATGACCGAGTATTCGAGCGCGCCGCGCTCCTCAAGCACCTTGACGAACTGCGCGACGGTCGAGCGCTTCTGGCCGACGGCGACGTAGACGCAGTAGAGCTTTTCCTTCTCGGGGCCGTTGTCGTGCACCGACTTCTGGTTGAGCATCGTGTCGAGGATGATGGCGGTCTTGCCGGTCTGGCGGTCGCCGATGACCAGCTCGCGCTGGCCGCGACCGACCGGGATCAGCGCGTCGATGGCCTTGAGGCCGGTCGACATCGGCTCGTTCACCGATTTGCGCGGAATGATGCCGGGCGCCTTGACGTCGACGCGCTTGCGCTCGACTGCCTTGATCGGCCCCTTGCCGTCGATCGGATTGCCGAGCGCGTCGACGACGCGGCCAAGCAGGCCGGGACCGACGGGGACGTCGACGATGGCGCCGGTGCGCTTGACGATGTCGCCTTCCTTGATGTCGCGGTCGGCACCGAAGATGACGACGCCGACATTGTCGGCCTCGAGGTTGAGCGCCATGCCGCGGATGCCGCCGGGGAATTCGACCATCTCGCCGGCCTGGACATTGTCGAGGCCGTAGACGCGGGCGATACCGTCACCGACGGACAGCACCTGTCCAACTTCGGAGACCTCGGCCTCCTTGCCAAAATTCTTGATCTGGTCTTTCAGAATTGCGGAAATTTCCGCGGCGCGGATGTCCATCAGCCGACCTCTTTCAGTGCAAGCTTGAGCGAATTGAGTTTGGTTTTGAGCGACGTATCGATCTGGCGCGAGCCCATCTTGACCACCAGCCCGCCGAGCAACGACGGATCGACGGTGACGGAGATGGCCACGTTCTTGCCGGCAACGCTCTTCAGCGCCGCCTTGAGTTCGGTCTGCTGGGCGGCGGTCAGCTCGTGAGCCGAAATCACGTCAGCAGCGGTCTCGCCACGATGCTCGGCGGCGATCTGGCGGAACGCTTTGATCATACCGGGGATGGCGAACAGCCGGCGGTTCTTGGCGACGACGCGCAGGAAATTGCCGGTGAGGCCCGTAATCCCGGCCTTGTCCGCGATCGCCGCGATGGCCTTGGCCTGATCTTCGCTGGAGAAAACCGGGCTGTTGATCAATCGGGTAAGATCGGCGCTGCCCGCGAGCATGGCTTCGAAACTGTTCAGGTCGGTCTCGACCTTGACCACCGAATTGGCCTGCAGCGCGAGTTCGAACAGCGAACCCGCGTAGCGTTCTGCGACACCTGAGATTGGCGATGACGATTGAGCCACGGACCGTCTTTTCTCTTGTCTGACAGGCCGCAGATTGTTGGCGCGAGCGAAAACTCTGGCTAAATCTTTGACCTTACTGCATTTTTTCGAGCACGGAGGCGCGGCTTCCGCTATCCCCGGCCGAAAGTCGATTGCCGTCTAGCACAGGCATTTTAAGACCGCAATGCGTCGTTCCGTATGGTTTCAGGCACTATTGTCGCATCCGGCGAAAGACTCGCGCCTTCCGCCCGGCGATAGCCGCGGATTCAGGGCACAAAGCCGAAGGCAAAGGCGAGCGGCAAGGCCGCCAGTGCCAGCTCCACCACGATGGAAACCCAGTTGAAGGGCGTGTTGGCGCCGTCCGACATCATCGACAGCAGGCGGCCGAAGGCGGTGAACAGCCAGGAGAAGCCGAGCGCCATGTAGATAAGCGGCTGCGCCAGCAGGATGCAGCACAGGCCGACGCCGAGATAGAAGCCCGACATCCTGCCGCGCCCCTCGGCGATCGCCGCCGCCTTCTCCGGCTTGGCCTGCAAGCGCAGGACACGGAAGGCAAGACCCGGCGCCAGAAAGAACAAAAGGCCGAGCAGCACGGTAAAGACGGCGCTCGACCAGGCCAGCCATTCGCCCTGGCTCGTCGGCCATGGAAGCGCAAAATCCATCTCGTCCCCTCGAAATGCCTGTTTGAAATTCCGCGCATTCTAGCGAAGGAAAGAATGGATGCCAGATGGCTGTGGGCACTTTAGGTGGAGCGCATCAAGAGAGCGCGAACTCGACGGCGGCTTCGACATGGATGCGGGTCGTGTCGAACACCGGGATGTCGAAATCCTGCTGGCCGATGAGCATGGTGATCTCGGTGCAGCCCATGATGACGCTGTCGGCGGCCTCTTCGCGGCGCAGACGTTCCGTCTCGGCAATGTAGGCCGCCTTGGAGGCTTCCGTGAGGATGCCCTGGCACAGTTCCTCGTAGATGACGCGATGCACCATGTCGCGTCCGGCCGCATCGGGCACGACAGGTTGCAGACCATATTTGCCGGCAAGCCGGCCCTTGTAGAAATCCTGCTCCATTGTGAAGCGTGTCGCCAGCAGAGCCGGGCGCCGCATGCCGGCGCGCTTGATCGCCGCCGCCGTGGCGTCGGCGATGTGAATCAGCGGAATCGATACCGACGCCTGCACCTGATCGGCGAGCTTATGCATGGTGTTGGTGCACAAAAGCAGCCCTTCCGCGCCGCCGGCCTCAAGGTTGCGCGCGGCTTCGACCAGAAGCACGCCGGCGCCGTCCCAGTCGCCATGATGCTGCCGCTCGGCGATCTCGGCGAAGTCGAACGACCAGAGCAGCAGTTTCGCCGAATGCAGCCCGCCGAGCCGCTCGCGCACGATCTCGTTCAGCAGCCGATAGTAGATGGCGGTCGATTCCCAACTCATGCCGCCCAGAAGGCCGAGGGTTTTCATCGAGGCTGTTCCTTTGCTGCTCGAATACCTATATTATGACCCCATGAGACCACAAGGAGATTGCCGTGAAAACGATGCAGGTTAGGGAAGCCAAGGCAGGGTTCTCGGCGCTCGTCGAGGCCGCAGAGAGCGGCGAGCCCACCATCATCACAAAGCATGGCAAGCCAGCAGCGGCCGTCGTTTCGGTCGAGGACCTGCAAAAGCTCTATCCAACCAAGCGTCGAAACTTCGGGGAGTTTCTTCTGACCTATCCGGGAGGGATCGAGCTTGAAAGGAACGAGTCGCCGTCGCGGGATATCGATCTTTGAGCGGCTATCTTCTGGACACTTCCATCTTATCCGCGTTCGCGCCCGGCAGGCCGCCGCTTGCGAAAAGCGTCGCAAACTGGATCGTAACGCAAGGTGAAAAACAAACGCTATTCATCTCCGTTATAGCGATCACCGAAATCGAGAAAGGCATACGCAGGCTCGATCGTGCCGGGGCCACAAACCGCGCGGACAGTCTCACTGCCTGGCTCAACGACACTATCGAAGGATTTGCAGATCAAATTCTGGGGATCAACGCCGATATAGCGCGAAAAGCGGGCCGAATGGAGGAAGCAGTCTCTGCGAAAGGGAAGAATCCAGGCCTGGCGGACATACTGATCGCTGCCACGGCGGCAGCAAATGGGCTCACCGTCATTACGGCAAACGTCAGGCATTTTGAGGCGCTTGACGTTTGGTGCTGGAATATACTGCAAGACCCGCCAGGCCCCGACTGATCGATCCCATTTCTACAAAAAAGGTCTGCGGGTTTTACAAAAAGCTCTGCGGGTCGATGTCGACCTGCACCCGGACCGAGCCGCGCTGTTTCGGCCCGTTGGCCAGCATGGCACGGATGAAGCCTTGCATGTCGGCGCGCCGTTCGCCCTGTATCAGCAGGCGGAAGCGGTGACGGCCGCCCAGCAGTGACAGCGGCGCCTCCGCCGGACCCAGCACGAACAGGTCGGTGGCTTCCGGCGCGGCCCGCCGCAGGCCGCGTGCATGGCCCTCGGCTTCCGCCCGCGTCACCGCGCTGACGATGACGCCGGCGAGCCGGCCGAAGGGCGGCAGCGCCGCTCGTTCGCGCTCGGTGATCTCGCGTTCGTAAAACGCCTCGGCATCGCCCGAGACGATCGCCCGCATCACCGGGTGGTCGGGCTGGAAGGTTTGCAGCAGGCCTAGGCTCTTCTTGCCGGTGCGGCCGGCTCGCCCAGTCACCTGGCTGAGCAGCTGGAAGGTACGCTCGGCGGCGCGCGGATCGCCATTGGCGAGACCGAGATCGGCATCGACTACGCCGACCAGGGTCATGTTGGGGAAGTTGTGGCCTTTGGCGACCAGCTGCGTGCCGATGACGATGTCGGCCTCGCCATTGGCGATCGCCTCCAGCTCCAGCCGCAATCGCCGCACGCCGCCCATCAGGTCGGACGACAGCACGATGGTGCGTGCGTCGGGAAAATGCGCGACCACCTCCTCGGCTATGCGCTCGACTCCCGGCCCGCAGGCGACCAGATGATCGAGCGTTCCGCATTCCGGACACGCTTCGGGGCGGCGCTCATTGTGCCCGCAATGGTGGCATACGAGCTGGCCGCGAAAGCGGTGCTCGACCAGCCAGGCCGAGCAGACCGGACAGCCGAAGCGGTGGCCGCAGACCCGGCACAGTGTCAGCGGCGCATAGCCGCGCCGGTTGAGGAAGAGCAGCGACTGTTCCTTCTTCTCCAGCGTCTGGCGCATATGGTCGAGCAGGACCGGCGACAGGAAGCCGCCCCGTGCCGGCGGCGCGCGCCGCACGTCGATCGCCTTGAGGTGAGGCAGCGCCGCCTCGGCGAAGCGAGCCGAAAGTACCGCCCTGGCATAGCGGCCCTGGCTGGCGTTGACCCGGCTTTCGACCGATGGAGTCGCCGAAGCCAACACCACCGGGAAGCCGCCTATGTGGCCGCGCACCACCGCCATGTCGCGGGCATTGTAAAAGACGCGGTCTTCCTGCTTGTAGGCGGGATCATGCTCTTCATCGACGACGATCAGGCCAAGCTCCCTGAACGGCAGGAACAAAGCCGAGCGTGCGCCGGCGACGACGCGCACGCCGCCTTCCGCCACTTGCCGCCAGACCCTTTCGCGCATCCGCGGCGGCAGGTCAGAATGCCATTCGCCCGGCCTGGCGCCGAAGCGCTGCTGGAAGCGCTCGAGAAACGCATGCGTCAGCGCGATTTCCGGCAAAAGGATCAGCACCTGCTTGCCCTGGTCGAGCGCCGCCGCCACCGCCTCGAAATAAACCTCCGTCTTGCCCGAGCCGGTGACGCCGTCGAGCAGCGCGACGTTGAAGGAAGCCGCTGCGACATTGGCGCGCAGCATCGATGCCGCGTCGCTCTGGTCCGGCATCAGCTCCGGCACGGCGTAGCTGGAGTCAGGCGCGGCCACCACCGGGCGCGGCGGAATCATCACCGTCTCGAACACGCCTTGCGCCTTGAGACCCTCGATCACCGTCGACGACACGCCGGCCGCATGGGCGAGGCCTGATCGCGTCCAGGCAAGCCCGCCTTCGGCGGTCTCCAGCACGCGCGCTCGCGCATCCGTCATCCGATCGGGAGCGAGAAGCGTGCGCTGCAGCCCCTCGATCCATGGTTCGGGGTCGAAGGCCTCCGGCGCCCTGAGCAGCATGCGCGCCACCATGCCCGGCGGCGACAGCGTGTACTGCGCCACCCAGTCGACGAAGCGGCGCATGGCGCGGTCGATCGGCGGACAGTCGAAGACCTGCTCGATGGGGCGCAGCTTTTTCGCGTCGACCCTCTCGACCGCGCCATCCCAGACGATGCCGGCGACCTGGCGCGGCCCGAGCGGCACGCGCACGATCGACCCCGGCACCACGCGCATGCCGGCCGGCACGGCGTAGGTGTAAGGGCGTTCAGCCGGCATCGGCACCAGCACCGGCGCGGCCGCGACAAAGGGCGAATCTTCGATCATGAGGCGTGACCTTGCCCCGACTTTGGTCTAGAGCAAAGGCCGACGCTGAACGTGCCCAGCCCGCACGATAAAATCTTCAGGAGACCCGCCATGAAATTTTTTGTCGACACCGCCGATATCAAGGATATCCGTGAGCTCAACGATCTGGGACTGCTCGACGGCGTCACCACCAATCCCTCGCTTATCCTAAAATCGGGTGGCAAGATCTCCGAGGTCACCAAACAGATCTGCGATATCGTCGCAGGGCCGGTTTCGGCGGAAGTCGTGGCGACCGAGTACAAGGACATGATGGCGGAGGCCGAGGTGCTGGCCAAGATCGCGCCCAATGTCTGCATCAAGGTGCCGCTGACGCTGGACGGCCTCAAGGCCTGCAAGACGATCCGCACTCAGATGAACCGCATGGTCAACGTCACATTGTGCTTCTCGGCCAATCAGGCGCTGCTCGCCGCCAAGGCCGGCGCCTCCTTCATCTCGCCCTTCGTCGGCCGCATCGACGACACCGGCTCGGACGGTATGGAGTTGATCCAGGAGATCCGGCAGATCTACGACAACTACGATTTCCAGACCGAGATCCTGACCGCATCGGTGCGCACGGTAAACCACGTCAAGCAGGCGGCCCTCATCGGCGCCGACGTCATCACCGCGCCGCCGGCGACGCTGAAGGCACTGGTCAAGCATCCGCTGACCGACAAGGGCCTGGAAGCGTTCCTCGCCGACTGGGCCAAGACCGGCCAGAAGATCAGCTGAGACCATTCCACTTTGCAAAAAAGACCGGGCAACCGGTCTTTTTTTGTGCGCGGTGCGGATCAGGGCCTGCCGATCAGTCCGTACCCGCATCGTCGGGCGCCGTTACCGGCTGACGCCGGCCCATGATGATCTCGCGTTTGCCGACGTGGTTGGGTGCGCCGACCAACCCTTCCTTCTCCATGCGCTCGACCAGTGAAGCGGCGCGGTTGTAACCGATGCCGAGGCGACGCTGGATGTAGGACGTCGAACACTTCTTGTCGCGCAACACGACCTTGACCGCCTCGTCGTAGATGGAATCGCTGTCCTCGGCTGCAACGGAGACCGCTCCCTGGTCGCCCTCGTCTACCTCTTCATCCTCGTCGGCAGTCACGGATTCCAGATATTCGGGGCGGCCCTGTGCCTTCAGATGCGCCACGACATGCTCGACCTCCACATCCGAGACAAAGGGACCGTGCACGCGCGCGATGCGACCGCCACCCATCATGTGCAGCATGTCGCCCTGGCCAAGCAGCTGCTCGGCACCCTGCTCGCCCAGGATGGTGCGGCTGTCGATCTTGGAGGTGACCTGGAAGGAGATCCGGGTCGGGAAGTTGGCCTTGATCGTGCCGGTGATGACATCGACGGAAGGGCGCTGAGTTGCCATGATCAGGTGGATGCCGGCCGCGCGCGCCATCTGTGCCAGGCGCTGGATGGCGCCTTCGATCTCCTTGCCGGCGACCATCATCAGGTCGGCCATTTCGTCGACGATGACGACAATGTAGGGCATCGGCGCAAGGTCGATTTCCTGCTGTTCGAAGAGGGGTTCGCCGGTGCCCTTCTCGAAGCCGGCCTGCACGGTCATGACGACCGCCTCGCCCTTGTCGCGGGCAGCGGCCGCGCGCTCGTTGTAGCCGTCGATATTGCGGACGCCGAGCCGGGCCATCTTGCGATATCGGTCTTCCATCTCGCGCACTGCCCATTTGAGTGCGGTGACGGCCTTTTTGGGGTCCGTGACGACGGGGGTCAAAAGATGCGGAATGCCGTCATAGACGGAGAGTTCGAGCATCTTGGGATCGACCATGATCAGCCGGCATTCTTCCGGTTTCAGCCGATAGAGCAACGACAGGATCATCGTATTGATGGCAACCGACTTGCCTGAGCCGGTCGTGCCGGCGACCAGCAGGTGGGGCATCTTCGCCAATTCGGCGATCACAGGCTCGCCGCCGATCGTCTTGCCGAGGCAAAGCGCCAGCTTGCAGCTGGTTTTGCGGAAACCCTGCGATTCGATCAGTTCGCGGAAATAGACGGTCTCGCGGGTCTCATTCGGAAGCTCGATGCCGATGACGTTGCGGCCGGGCACGACGGCCACGCGTGCTGAAACCGCCGACATGGAGCGGGCGATATCGTCGGCTAGACCGATGACGCGGGAGGATTTGACGCCTGGCGCCGGCTCGAACTCATAGAGGGTGACGACCGGGCCGGGGCGAACATGGATGATCTCGCCGCGCACGCCGAAATCCTCCAGCACGCTTTCCAGAAGATCGGCATTCTGCTCGAGCCGCTCCTGCGACATGTAGAAGCCCTGCCCTTCCGGCGGCTGCTGTAGCAGCTCTTCCGAGGGAAGCTCGTAGGCCGCTCCAGTCGTCGACCGGACGATTCTGCCGACCTTGGGCAACGGCGAAGATATCCGCGCGGCCGCGCCCGGGACGGTCTCCCGCGAGCCTTGCGCGACCGGGACAGGGACGCTTTCAGCCGGCTGGACCGCGGCTTCGTTCGAGTTGGCCGGACGGGGATCCGGCAGGGCGACCGAGGCTTGCAGGCCTGGCAGGCATTCGATGACACGGAACAACGAGGTGGGGTCCGCCGCGGGCGCATGACGGCTGTCGGCCCGCTCGGCGACGACCGGCCCGGCTGGGCGCGGAGCTGGTACAGACCGCGACACCGGCGGCGGACCTTCGATCATGTAGGGCGCCATGACCTCGAAAAATGCGTGATCCGACAGATAGGGCCAGCGCGCTTTTTCGCGACCTGTTGCCTTGACCGGCATCCCCGTTCCCTGGGCGGACACTGCTCGCGTGAATGCATGCGCGGATGTGGCTACCTCGGCCGGCGGAACAGCCGGCGCCTTTTGACCGGCACGCCCTGGCGCAACGGATGCCGCCGCCTGGGCCGATGGCGTTGCATGCATCGCGGCTCTGCTGCCGGCAGGCAGCCGGGCGGCCTCCGGACCGGAGTGCCGGCTCTTCGACGCCGATGATCTCGCCGCTGCTACTGGCTGTGCGATTGCTTGCTGCATTGAGGGCTCCAGCGGTTCGCTTTGCTCGACCGCAATCTGGTCGTGCTGCGGGCGAAGCGTCCTGGCCTCATAGTCCGGCGTGCGCGTGAACCGCACATTCGGCGCCAGAAAGAAATAATCCTGCCAGGCGGGGCTTTCATTGCCGCCGAGATCGACAAACGGCGCGGAATTGCCGGCTCTGGATACGCCCGGCTGCCTGCCATCCGCATTGTCGCTCATACCGTCGAAACGCCCTGCCGCGGGATCGTCGGGCGAAGCTGTCTTCAATGAATTGACCCGAGGAAAACGCCTGGATTCCATGCTCAAGACTCACTCTGAAACGTCTGTCGAGCAATAGGGAGCGAGTGGTTAACAGTTGCTTCCCGCCGGCTCCGCTGCAGCTATTGGAGCGTATATTTTGCGGCTATGTCGGCGATCGGTTCGAGTGGTCGATCCTCGTTCCACGATCATCCATTCATCCGGCTGGAATGGGTGGGCTGAAGGTCACGGCGTTGGCCGTCGCAAGGCGGTCGACGACCAAGATCTACATAAGGTGGGGAGGCATCAGGTAGCCGGCGCGTTTCGCCTGATACGCTCTAGCCCGCCGTCTTGCCGTGCCTGACCAGGTCCTGGGCGATGGATAGCTGCAGCGCCTCGGCCAATTCGCGCGCGGCACGATTCTCGGCATCGATCTGCGCCCGGTACGAGGCAAACTCCTGACGCGGCCTATCGAAGGACGAGGTGATCGAACGCTTGCCGACCGCGATGACGACGCCGGTCTTCGCATCGGTCAGCGTATAGCCGGCGGTCAGCGTCACCGAACCGGCGGTCGGCTCGTCCTGGTCGGTTCCGACCTGCACGAGCGCCGAGGATTCGACGGCTTCGGTCACGCCGAGACTGAGTGAGTAGGCGGGCGAGACCGGCTCGCCGGCGCCGCGTCCAAACCCGAAGATCAGGTTGTTGCGCACCTGTTGGGCGTAACGCGTGTTGACCGGCTTGACGGCGATCGATGCCAGTTCGGCATTGGCGCTGGTCGAGCCGGTCGACAGCGGCGCGTTGGAATAAAGCGGCCGCACCGTGCAGGCCGAGGCAAGCGTCAGCGAGCCGATAAGGCCGGCAAGCGCGATGCGGCGCAGCAAACGGCTGACGTCTGTCTTTTCCCGATCAGGCAACGACATTGACGATCCTCTGCGGCACGATGATCACCTTGCGCGGTGCCTTACCTTCGAGTGCTTTCTGCACGAAGTCGAGAGCCAATACCGCTTTTTCGACCGCACCTTGATCCGCGTCGCGGGCAATTGTCAAATCCCCGCGCTTCTTGCCGTTGACCTGGATCGGATAGGTGACGTCGTTGTCGACGACCAGCGCCGGATCGAACACCGGCCACGGCCGTTCGGCGACCAGATCGGTTCCGCCGAGCGCCTCCCAGCACTCCTCGGCGAGATGCGGCATGACCGGCGCGACCAGATGCACTAGGATCTCCACGGCCTCGCGGCAGGCGGCCTTCAGCGCCGAATCCGCCTTGTCTTCCGCCACCTCGTTGAGCGGCGCGGTCAGCGCATTGGCCAGTTCGTAGATGCGCGCGATGGCCCGGTTGAAGCCGAGCTTCTCGATATCCTCGCCGACCGCCTTCAGGATCTTGTGCGTCGCCTTGGAAACTGCTCCGGCCTCGCCGGCGCCAGCCGTGGCAGGCTTGACGCCCGCCAGCGTTTCGGCCGCGGTCGACACTAGGCGCCAGATGCGCTGCATGAAGCGGTGCGCGCCGGCGGCGCCATCGTCGGTCCACTCGACGTCGCGCTCGGGCGGCGAATCCGAAAGCATGAACCAGCGTGCCGTGTCGGCTCCGTAGCCATCTGTGATGTCTTCCGGGCTCACCGTGTTCTTCTTCGACTTCGACATCTTCTCGAGCGGGCCGATCGTCACGTCCTCGCCGGTGGCGATCTCGACGGCGCGGCGCTTGCCGTCGACATCCTCCAGCCGCACCTCGGACGGCGCCAGCCAGCGGCCATTCGATGCCGAGCCGACGCGGTAGGTTTCGTGCACCACCATGCCTTGCGTGAACAGGCCTTTGAACGGCTCGGCCAAGTCGACATGGCCGGTTTCGCGCATGGCGCGGGTGAAGAAGCGCGAATAGAGCAGATGCAGGATCGCGTGCTCGATGCCGCCAATATACTGGTCGACCGGCAGCCACTCGTTGGCCGCCTTGGGATCGGTCGGCTCATGCGCCCAGGGCGCGGTGAAGCGGGCGAAATACCAGGAGGAATCGACGAACGTGTCCATCGTGTCGGTTTCGCGGCGCGCGTCCCTGCCGCATTGCGGGCACGTCACATGCCGCCAGGTCGGATGCCGGTCGAGCGGATTGCCCGGCCGGTCGAAATCGACATCGTCGGGCAGCTTGACCGGCAGATCGGCCTTCGGCACCGGCACGACACCACAATCCTCGCAATGGATCATCGGGATCGGGCAGCCCCAGTAGCGCTGGCGCGAAATGCCCCAGTCGCGCAGGCGGAAGTTCACCTTGCGCTCGGCCATTGGCCGGTTGCCGATCGTCTTCTGCTCCAGGAGCTTCGCCACTTCGTCGAATGCCTCCGGCGGCTTCATGCCGTCGAGGAAGCGTGAATTGATCATCACGCCGTCGCCGTCATAGGCTTCTTCGGTGATCTGGAACGTCTTCGCGTCGGCGCCTTCCGGCATCACCACCGGGATCACCGGCAGGCCGTATTTGTTGGCGAAGTCGAGGTCGCGCTGGTCGCCCGACGGGCAGCCGAAGATAGCGCCGGTACCGTATTCCATCAGCACGAAATTGGCGACGTAGACCGGCAGCGTCCAGCTGTCGTCGAACGGATGAACGACGCGGATTCCGGTGTCGAAGCCTTTCTTCTCGGCTGTCTCCAGCGCCGCCGCCGAGGTGCCCATGTGCCGGACCTCCTCGATGAACTTGCCCAGCGCCGGATTGCTCTCGGCGGCTTTTCTGGCCAGCGGATGGTCGGCGGCGACAGCCATGAAAGAGGCGCCGAAGATGGTGTCGGGCCTTGTCGTGTAGACTTCCAGCTCATGTTCGTCCGCTATCGGCGCGGCCAGCGGCCAGCGGATCAGCAGGCCTTCCGAGCGGCCGATCCAGTTCTGCTGCATCAGCTTCACTTTTTCGGGCCATTCGTCGAGGCCTTCGAGCGAATCCAGCAAGTCCTGCGCAAAGTCGGTGATCTTGAAGAACCACTGCGTCAGCTCGCGTTGTTCGACCAGCGCGCCCGAGCGCCAGCCGCGCCCGTCGATGACCTGCTCGTTGGCGAGCACGGTCATGTCCTCCGGATCCCAGTTCACCTTGGAGGATTTGCGCGTCACCAGCCCCTTCTCGACGAAATCGAGGAACAGCATTTGCTGGCGGTGATAATAGTCGACGTCGCAGGTGGCGAATTCTCGCGCCCAGTCCAGCGACAGGCCCATGACCTTGAGTTGCTCGCGCATGGTGGCGATGTTCTGGTAGGTCCATTCCTTGGGATGGACCTTGTTCTGCATCGCCGCGTTCTCGGCCGGCATGCCGAAAGCGTCCCAGCCCATCGGATGCAGCACGTTGAAGCCCTTGGCCCGCTTGTAGCGTGCCACCACGTCGCCCATCGTGTAGTTGCGGGTGTGGCCGATATGGATGCGTCCCGACGGATAGGGGAACATCTCCAGCACGAAGTATTTCGGACGCGGATCGTCATTGTGCGCTTCGAACAGCTTCCTGGCGGCCCAGGCCTTCTGCCATTTGGGTTCTGACGCGCGCGGATTGTATCGTTCGGTTGCCATGGGACGTTTTTCACTTAAAAGCATGCGCGGACTGCTGGCGGCTGCTCGGCAATCCAGGGAATGTGGTCCGGGTGTTCACCATGGTTTGGCAAACCCGTCAACCATATGGGTATCGCGTCTGACAAAAACGCGGGTCAAACAGCAGGATTTAGACATGAGCGACACCGTTCAGCAGTTTTTCGCGGTGAAGGCGAAGATCGCCGCCGCCGAGCGCGAGGCTGGTCGCGAAGCCGGCGCGGTGACGCTGGTCGCGGTGTCGAAGACCTTTGATCCCGCCGACATCAGCCCGGTCATCGAGGCCGGCCAGCGCGTCTTCGGCGAAAACCGGGTGCAGGAGGCGCAAGGCAAGTGGCCGGCGCTAAAGGCGGTTTTTCCGGATGTCGAACTGCATCTGATCGGCCCGCTGCAATCGAACAAGGCGAAAGAGGCGGTGGCGCTATTCGACGTCATCGAAACGGTCGACCGCGAGAAGATCGCCGCCGAACTCGCCAAGGAGATCGCCAGGCAGGGCCGTGCGCCAAGACTCTACATCCAGGTCAACACCGGTTCCGAGCCGCAAAAGGCCGGCATCGAGCCGCGCGACGCCGTCGCCTTCGTCGCACGCTGCCGCGATGTCCATAGTCTTGCCATTGAAGGCCTGATGTGCATTCCGCCGGCCGACGAGAACCCCGGCCCGCATTTCGCCCTGCTGGAAAAATTGGCGCGGGAGGCCGGTGTCGCAAACCTATCGATGGGCATGTCCGGCGATTACGAGACGGCGATCGCCTTCGGCGCCACCAGCGTCCGGGTAGGCTCGGCTATTTTCGGCAGCCGGTAAAAACCATCTGCTCTGCGGTGGCCCTGTCGTCCGTGACTTTTCAGGCTATCATGCACAGACGGATCGAGCACATCTTGCGCGTTAGCGAGGAGTAACCTTCTTGAACTGGCATCTGCGGGACGCAAGAAACAATCTCTCGAAGCTGGTACGACAGTCGCGCGAAAAAGGGCCGCAAACTATTACCGTGCGAGGGAAGCCATCTGCCGTAGTGTTAGCAGTCGAGGACTACGAACGGCTGATTGGCGCAAAGCCATCCCTTGCGGAATATCTTCTCTCCGGCCCCGAGTGGGACGACGAATTTGTCGAGGAGGTCAGTCGCCGCCCGAACACAATGATCCGAGCGGTCCATCTCCGATAAGTTTCGGCACCAGCGGCAAGAATGATCCAGTTCGACCGGTCCATTGCGCCAATGGTTGAAACGAAACGTGCCGTTCCTATTTGTTTTGTGCCATCACAAACTCTCTGGAGCTTCCATCATGCGTTACAACCAGCTTGGAAATACGGGGATGTTCGTCTCCGAACTCTGCCTCGGCACCATGACTTTCGGCGCCGCTGGGCAGAATGCCCAATGGGGCCTGATTGCCAGTCTCGACCAGAAGGGCGTCAACGAGATCGTTGCCCGCTCCATTGCCGCGGGCGTCAATTTCTTCGACACCGCCGATGTGTATTCCTTCGGCGCCTCCGAGAAGCTGCTCGGACAGTCGATCAAGGACCTCGGCATCAATCGGCAGGACGTGATCGTCGCCACCAAGGTCTACGGCGCCATGGGCGAAGGCCCGAACCAGCGCGGCTCCTCGCGCGGTCACATCATGGACTCGGTCGATGCCAGCCTCGAACGGCTGCAGCTCGACCACATCGACCTCTATCAACTGCACGGCACCGACACGGTGACGCCTATCGACGAAACCTTGCGGGCGCTGGACGATCTGGTTGCCAGCGGCAAAGTCCGCTACGTCGGCGTTTCCAATTGGGCGGCCTGGCGCATCGCCAAGGCGCTCGGCATCGCCGACCGCAAGGGTTTTGCCCGCTTCGAGACCGTCCAGTCCTATTATTCGATCGCCGGACGCGATCTCGAACGCGAGATCGTGCCGCTCATCAACGAGGAGAAGCTTGGGCTGATGGTATGGTCGCCGATGGCCGGCGGCCTGCTCTCCGGCAAATACGGCCCCGGCGCGCCCGGCAATGGCGAGGGTCGCCGCGCGTCCTTCAACTTTCCGCCGGTCAACGAGGACCGGGCCTGGGCAGCGGTCGCCGTCATGCGCGAGATCGCTGGAAAGCACGGTGTGAGCGTCGCCACGGTGGCGCTCGGCTATATCCTGGCCAAGCCCTTTGTGATGAGCGTCATTATCGGCGCCAGCCGCATGGACCAGCTCGAGCAGAACCTGGCCGCAACGCAGTTGAAGCTCGACACCGGCGATCTCGCCCGCCTCGACGAGGTCAGCGCCTTGCCGGCCGAATATCCCGGCTGGATGCTGGAGCGTCAAGCCGCTGGCCGGCGCCCGGCGCCGTTCACCCCGAAGGCATAACGCTCGGCCCAAGACGAATATCCCGGGAGCCGGCCGGCTCCCGGGAACCTGTCAGGTCAGCCGGACGCTTTCCCCGAGGAAATCGAGGAAGACCCGTACCCGCGCCGGCAGATGTCGGCCCTGGCCGACATAGACGGCGTGGCTTGCCTCCTCGTCGCCCGGATTAAACGCCTCCAGCAGCGGCACCAACCGGCCTGCGGCGATATCGGCCGCCACATGCCAGCGTGCCAGCCTGGAGATGCCCGCCCCGGCCAGCGTCATCAGCCGCATCGCCTCGCCGTCGCTGACCAGCGTGTTGCCCGTGATCGGGATCATGATGGTGTTTCCGGCCGCGTCGAGGAACGGCCAGCCGTCGACATGCCTGACGAAACCGAAGCCCATGCGATTGTGCCTGTCGAGATCGGCCGGCGTCAGCGGCAAGCCGTGCGCCTCGATATAAGAGGGCGCGGCAACCACCACCACCGGGCTTTGCCCGAGCTTTCGTGCCACCAGCCGTGATTCGCCGAGCGGCCCGGCACGGATGGCGACGTCGGCGCGTTCCGCCATCAGGTCGATGACGCTGTCGCTCAGCACCAGATCGACCGAAATCTCGGGATAGCGATCGAGGAATTGCGGCAGAAGCGGAACCAGCCGGTGCACTCCGAAGGGAACGTAGGTGTTGACGCGCAGCCGTCCGCGCGGTGCCGCGCCCGCAGCCGCCTCGCGCTCGGCCGCCGCGATGTCGGCCAGGATGCGCAGCCCGCTATCGTAGAACGCGGTTCCCTCGGGCGTCAGTTGCAGCTTGCGCGTCGAGCGGCTGACCAGCCGCGCGCCAAGCCGCATCTCCAGCCGCGCGATCAGCTTGCTGACCGCGGACGGCGTCATGCGCAGTTCCCGCGCCGCTGCCGAAAAGCTGCCCGTCTCGACGACGCGCACGAACACTTCGATCTCGCCGGAGCGATTGATATCGGGCCTAGCCATTTGTGAATCTATTTCACAGAAAATTTGCCCAGCGCAAGTCTGGTTCACAGCGCATGGCGACACGATCTTCCCGGTCGGGGCGCGGGACGGCGCCTCTTCGCCGTCGAAGTGGAAATCGCCATGCCTCTTGCTCTTTATGCCCTCGCCGCTGGTGCCTTCGGCATCGGTGTCACCGAATTCGTCATCATGGGTTTGCTGCTCGACGTCAGCAAGGATCTCGGCGTCTCGATCTCGGCCGCCGGCCAGCTCATTTCCGGCTACGCGCTGGGCGTCGTCATCGGCGCGCCGCTGCTCACCATCGCCACCGGCAATTGGCCACGCAAGACCGTGCTTCTGGCGCTGATGGCGATATTCACGCTCGGCAACCTCGCCTGCGCGCTGGCGCCCGGCTATTGGACGCTGATGGGCGCCCGCATCGTCACCGCCTTTGCCCACGGCACCTTCTTCGGCGTCGGCTCTGTAGTCGCCACCGGGCTGGTCGCGCCCAACAAGAAGGGCTCGGCGATCGCGCTGATGTTCACCGGCCTGACCATCGCCAACATCCTGGGCGTGCCCTTCGGCACCTGGCTCGGCCAGGCCTTCGGCTGGCGCGCGACCTTCTGGGCGGTAACCCTGGTTGGCCTGGCCGCCTTCGCCGTCATCTTGGCTCTGGTGCCACGCAGTGAGGCGGCGCCCGAAAAGAGCGACCTGCGCGCCGATCTCGCCGTGCTGCGCCGCACGCCGGTCCTGCTCGGCCTCGCAACCACCGTGCTCGGCTATGCCGGCGTCTTCGCCGTCTTCACCTACATCGCCCCGTTGCTGACCGAGATCAGCGGCTTCCAGGAGGCGGCCGTGTCGCCGATCCTGCTCGTCTTCGGCGGCGGTCTCATCGCCGGCAATCTCGCCGGCGGCAAGGTCGCCGATCGCTGGCAGGTGCCGGCCGTGCTGGGCAGTCTCGTCGTGCTGGCCCTGGTGCTGGCCACCATGAGCTTCGCCATCCACAGCCAGGTAATGGCCGTCATCTATGTCGGCCTGCTCGGTGCCGCCGCCTTCGCCACCGTGGCCCCATTGCAGATGTGGGTGCTGGAAAAGGCGCAAGGTGCCGGCCAGAGCCTCGCCTCGTCCTTCAACATCGCCGCCTTCAATCTCGGCAACGCCGCCGGCGCCTGGCTCGGCGGCGCGGTCATCACCCATGGTCTCGGCCTCGGTTCGCTCACCTGGGTCGCCGCCTTGCTGCCGGTCGCGGCGCTCGGCGTGGCGGGACTGGCGCTGCGTCTCGATCGCACCCCGGCGCTCGATACGCCTGCCTCCGTTCGATCGTGAGGATGGCCGGCAGCCAGATCAATTCGACCTCTTTCCAAATCATCAGGAGTGAAAAAATGGACTCTCGACGTCTCGGCTCATCGGGCCTGAAAGTGCCCGCACTTTCATTCGGCGCAGGAACCTTCGGCGGCTCCGGCCCGCTGTTCGGCGCCTGGGGCAATAGCGACGCCAGGGAAGCGCGGCGGCTCATCGACATCTGCCTCGAAGCCGGCGTCAATCTGTTCGACACCGCCGACGTCTATTCGAACGGCGCCTCGGAACAAGTGCTTGGTGAGGCCATCAAGGGCCGGCGCGATGCCGTGCTGATCTCGACCAAGATCGCGCTGCCGACGGGCGATGGGCCAGCCGATTACGGCTCCTCGCGTTCGCGGCTGATCAGATCGGTCGAAGAAGCGCTGAAGCGTCTCGGCACCGACTACATCGACCTGTTGCAGTTGCACGCCTTCGATGCCGGCACGCCGATCGAGGAAGTCCTGTCGACGCTGGACGAACTCGTGCGCGCCGGCAAGCTGCGCTATGTCGGCGTCTCCAATTTCTCCGGCTGGCAAGTGATGAAGTCGCTTGGGCTGGCCGACAGGCACGGCTATCCGCGCTATGTCGCACATCAGGTCTACTATTCGCTGGTCGGCCGCGACTACGAGTGGGAGCTGATGCCGCTCGGCCTCGACCAGGGGGTCGGCGCGCTGGTGTGGAGTCCGCTCGGCTGGGGCCGCCTGACCGGCAAGATCCGCCGCGGACAGCCCCTGCCGGAAAAGAGCCGGCTGCACGACACCGCGAGTTTCGGCCCGCCGGTCGCGGACGAGCATCTCTACAGGGTCGTGGACGCGCTCGACGCGGTGGCCGAGGAAACCGGCAAGACGGTGCCGCAGATCGCCATCAATTGGCTGCTGCAGCGCCCGACCGTTTCCTCCGTCATCATCGGCGCCCGCAACGAGGAACAATTGCGCCAGAACCTCGGCGCCGTCGGCTGGAATTTAACGCCGGAGCAGATGAGAAAGCTCGATGCGGCAAGCGAGGTCACCGCGCCCTACCCGTATTTTCCTTATCGCCGCCAGGAAGGCTTTGCCCGGCTCAACCCGCCGGCGGTGTGAACCCGTCGCGGTCGTTCATTTTGGGATAGGGCAGCCGGAACCCCAACTTCGTCATCCACGGGCGGAGCAGCCGCGAAGCGGCGTCGCGAAGACCCGTGGATGACGAAGTCATTGATGTTTCCGCCAATCGCCAGGGTCAAAACTTCTGCGCCAAGAAACTAATGCAGCACGAACTCGCCATCCACCTTGCGCCATTCGTTCGGCGCGATCAGCTTCTGGTGGGTGTAGCTGACCGAATGCAGCGGCCCGTCCAGCTTGGCCTTCCAGAACTCGATGAATTTGATCAGCACCGGAAACTGCGGCGCCAGATCGTAGTCCTGCCAGATGAAGCTCTGCAAGAGATGCGGATGGTCCGGGAAGTGATAAAGAATCTTGGCCGTGGTCAGGCCATAGCCCCTGAGCATCAGGTCCATTTCGGAATGATCGCGCATGCCGGTCCCCAAATTGATTCTCCTTTCCTCCCGACACCGGATTGTGCGTGCCGTTGTTTAACTGTCTATTGATTTTTTCTTGATCGAGAAGGGGTTTTCCGCGCGAAAACATGTAGTTAGCAGCGGCATCGGCTGAGTGCTGACAGCCCGGGCAAAGCCGCCTGCGGCATCCCGCCGCGCGAATCCAACGTCTAATGTTGCCGTCACCGCGGAACTGGTAATAATGCCGCGGAATTCGCGGCCGCGTCGCCGTGATCCCGCTGGCATTTCAAGTCGGCGTTTGGTTTGGGAGGAAAGTCAGGAAATGTCCGAGGTTCATGTCCACCGCGTTCAGCCGGCGTGGAAAAAAGACGCGCTGATCGATAACGACACTTACCTGAAATGGTATGCCGACAGCGTCAAGAACCCGGACAAGTTCTGGGGCAAGCACGGCAAGCGGATCGACTGGTTCAAGCCCTTCGGCAAGGTCAAGAACACCTCCTTCGACGGCAAGGTCTCGATCAAATGGTTCGAGGACGGGCAGACCAACGTTTCCTACAACTGCATCGACCGCCACCTCAAGAAACGCGGCAACCAGACCGCCATCATCTGGGAAGGCGACAACCCCTACGACGACAGGAAGATCACCTACAACGAGCTCTACGCGCATGTCTGCCGCTTCGCCAATGTGCTGAAGAAGCATGGCGTCAAGAAGGGCGACCGCGTCACGATCTACATGCCGATGATCCCGGAAGCCGCGTATGCGATGCTCGCCTGCACGCGTATCGGCGCCATCCATTCGGTGGTCTTTGGCGGCTTCTCGCCCGATGCGCTCGCAGGGCGTATCGACGACTGCAAGTCCACCATGGTCATAACCACCGATGAGGGCCTGCGTGGCGGCAAGACGATTCCCCTGAAAGAGAACACCGACAAGGCGGTCGAGATCGCCGGCAAGGCCGGCACAAAGGTCGACAAGGTGGTGGTCGTGCGCCGCACCGGCGGCAAGGTCGGTTGGGTACCGGGCCGCGACGTCTGGTACCACGACGAAGCCGCGACGGTGAAAGCCGAATGCAAGCCCGAGAAGATGAAGGCGGAAGATCCGCTGTTCATCCTCTACACGTCTGGCTCGACCGGCAAGCCGAAAGGCGTGCTGCACACCACTGCCGGCTATCTCGTCTATGTCTCGATGACGCATCAATACGTCTTCGACTACCATGACGGCGATATCTACTGGTGCACCGCCGATGTCGGCTGGGTCACCGGCCACAGCTACATCGTCTATGGGCCGCTGGCCAACGGCGCCACCACGCTGATGTTCGAAGGCGTACCGAACTACCCGTCGCAGTCTCGTTTCTGGGAGGTCATCGACAAGCACAAGGTCAACATCTTTTACACCGCGCCGACCGCTCTGCGCGCGCTGATGGGCGCCGGCGACGACCCGGTGAAGAAGACCTCGCGCAAATCGCTGCGTGTGCTCGGCTCGGTCGGCGAGCCTATCAATCCGGAAGCCTGGGAGTGGTATTTCAACGTCGTCGGCAACGGCAAGGTGCCAATCGTCGACACCTGGTGGCAGACCGAGACCGGCGGCATCCTGATCACGCCGCTGCCCGGCGCCACCGACCTCAAGGCAGGCTCGGCGACAAGGCCTTTCTTCGGCATCAAGCCGCAGCTGGTCGACGGCGAGGGCAAGGTGCTGGAAGGCGCCGCCGACGGCAACCTCTGCATCGCCGATTCCTGGCCTGGCCAGATGCGCACCGTCTATGGCGACCACGATCGCTTCGTGCAGACCTATTTTTCCACCTACAAGGGCAAGTATTTCACCGGCGATGGCTGCCGCCGCGACGCCGACGGCTACTACTGGATCACCGGCCGCGTCGACGACGTCATCAACGTCTCCGGTCACCGCATGGGCACGGCCGAAGTGGAATCGGCGCTCGTCAGCCACGACAAGGTTTCGGAAGCCGCCGTGGTCGGCTATCCCCATGACATCAAGGGCCAGGGCATCTACAGCTACGTTACCCTGATGAAAGGCGTCGAGCCGACCGAGGATTTGCGCAAGGACCTCATCGCGCACGTCCGCAAGGAGATTGGCGCCATCGCATCGCCCGACAAGATCCAGTTCGCGCCCGGCCTGCCCAAGACGCGCTCGGGCAAGATCATGCGCCGCATCCTGCGCAAGATCGCCGAGGACGACTTTGCCGCCTTGGGCGACACCTCGACGCTCGCCGACCCGGCCGTCGTCGACGACCTGGTCGCCAACCGGCAGAACAAGAAGGGCTGATGCGGGACGAGGCTTTGCTGGGCACTGTCGGCGAGCTCTGGCGCTATCCGGCAAGTTCCCTTGCCGGCGAGCGGCTGGATGCGATCTCGGTCGGGCTCGAAAGCGTCGACGGGGACCGCATGTTCGGCCTCGTCGATGCCGCCGACAATGAGATCGCACGGCCCGACCGCGATGCGAAATGGCACAAGGTGCCGTTGATCCGCACCCGGCTGACGGGCGGCGGCGAGCTGGAGGTCGCCGTGCCCGGCGGCGACTGGCTGGCCGCACCCGGCGCCGAAAGCGACTCCGCTATTTCGGCCTATCTCGGCTTCGAAGCGTCGATCCGGCCGTTTCGCCGGGAAAACGCTCCTCCCGGCTATTCCGGTCCGCTGACGGCGGAACGCTATCGCAAGGCCCCGGTCCACCTTGTGACCACGGCCTCGCTGGCGCGCCTGAAGGCGCTGCATCCCGAAGGCATCGTGGATCCGCGCCGCTTCCGTCCCAACATCGTCGTCGACATGAAGCCGGTCGAAGGCTCGTTTCCGGAAACCGAATGGATCGGCCGCAAGCTTGCGGTTGGCGATCTCTTGCTCACCATCTCGGAGCCGTGCCGCCGCTGCGGCTTCACCATCATCGCCCAGGACGGCTTCGACCACGACCCGGCGATCCTGCGCAATCTGGTTCGCCACAACGCGCACAATCTCGGCGTCTATTGCACCGTCGACCAGCCGGCCAGCGTCAAGGTCGGTGACGCGATGCGTTTCCGGTAATCACCGATAAAGGTCGGCCCGCGTCGGCGGCAGCCCGCTCGGCCCCCGCGCGCGCTTGGTGGCGACGGTCTTGGAGATCCACATCTCGATCAGCGTCGAGAAAGAGGGCCGGCGCACCATCTGCCAGACGATATCCTGGTCGTTGATGACAAGCACGGGACCGCTGGCCGGACCGATCCGTTCGCCGGTCCACAGCCTGACCGCGAAACCCGGCTTCAGCGTTTCGACAACCGTTCGCACGATCCGGGCGGCCTTGTCGGCTGCTTCCATGCCACTTCTCCCGGAACGATGGCGCGACCCCGGCAAGAGTTTGCCCGTCAGATCAGTCAATAGCAACCTGCCGCGGCGCGGAAGCTCGCTCGGTCGGCTATTTCGAACCTGGCACCTTGTCTTTTGCTGCAATGCACCCCATCATTGGTGTGTGTTCAACAAATCGAAAGGAGGTGATCCGATGTCGAGTGATTTCGTTTTCCAGAACGTGGCCTCAGCGGATTGCACTTTCGGGAAGCAGTCTTCCCGTTAAGGCGCGAGATGCGCGGCTGGTGACCTCATGGGTCGCCGCCACAGGCCGCGCCACGGACGGAAACACGGAAGGCCGCCGGCTTCGAGAGAAGCGGCGGCCTTTTCCTTTGGCCAGCTCCACCAGGCCCATCTGGTGCTCAGAATTTCATTTGGCGACGGTCAGTCGCTCGATGTTCTCCACGATGGCTTTGAAAGCGTCCTCCAATTCTGGACCCGTCGCGGCCTCATAATAGTGTCTCAGCGAGGACGTGTCCGCAGTGGAGCAGTCCTTGAGAACACTCTTTGCCTGATCCCTCTCGGTCGCCGTCATGGACGGATCGTCCAGGTCGAAGCCGATCGTGAAAATCTCGATGCCGTCGCGCTTCATGTTATCGCAAATGCCTTCGGCATTGCCTCGCGACATCTGGCCGGCATTCTGCGATCTTGGGGCACCGCGCCCGCCCGCGAAGGCGGTGTTGAACTGGCCGTCCGTCATCAGGATGGCGACCTTCCCGACTTTCTTGACGTCGAAATTGGCAGGCCCGGCGCCCAGCCTGGCATCGACGATGGCGGAGCGCCAGGAAGGGGAGAGCATGTAATAGCCCCATTGCACTGCGATGCCACCGGCAGTCACGCCACCCGCCCGGAAATCGGCAATCGTGTCGAGCAGTTTCTGCTTGTCCGCCGTCAACGGAATCAGTTCCGGCCTCGGGCAGCTGTCCATGTGATCGTCGCGATTTACCCTGGCCAAATAGGTTTTGCCTTGCTTGTTCAGGCGCGGCTCGGTCGGTGCGGCGGACGAATAATCGGCATAGCCGTCCTTGTCCTTGCGCTCGGTGGCACATTTGTCGGGAGCCGTCGGACCTGACGACACCAGGACCGGCGTGTTCTCCACCGGCGGCGGCACGTCCGAGCCGCCCGCTTGCTCGACGAAAACGCTATCCGACAGGCCGCCGGTATTCACCGCTTCGGCATAAGGAACAATGGCCACGCGCACGCGCGGCTTTTTTGGATCGATGTTGTTGTCCAGAAGATCCTCGACAGCGCTCGAAGCGGCGTTGCGCAGGTCGCCGATCTTGTCCGTCTTGGCCCGCCAGTTGGCGGCCATCGACCCCGTCACATCGAGCATCATCGCCACTTCGATGGTTTTGTCGGAATAGAGCGCCGTCGTCGAGGCAGTGACGCGTTTGGTATCGCCGGTGCCAAAAATCGGGAAGAACAAGGCGACATCGACATGGGCGTCGGCCTGCACCGTATTGGCGGTCCTGTCGACGATCAGCCTGTCCAGCACGATCTGGTCGGTTTGCAGAATGCCTGCCGTGCTGTTGGCGTCGAGAAAGGTCTGCACCGACTTGTTGGCGTCGGCTTCCTTGATGACGCCGGTCGTCAGGTCGCGTGCCGTCGACGTCACCGCGGCGTCGACCACGCCTTGCAGGCTCGATCTGGCATTGTAGAGCTGCGAGATATTGACCGAGAAGCCGGCGACCAGCGCCAAGACCGAGGCAGCAAAGCCGAACAGGACCGCGAAATTTCCACCGCTATGTCTGGCGAATCCGCCGACCAAGTGAACAAGACCCCCGTAATTCCGCATCCTGCAACCTCCGCATGCCTCGGCCTCGTCGCCGCGCGGACAGGCCAATGCAGGATTCCGGCCGGATGCGGTCGCCAGGCGCCGGAACGCGCCCAGACGCCATCAACCGTTTGTTTTTGTTTGCCTTCGCCCTTTGCGAAGGTGAACGATTGGTAAACAGGAAAACACGGATGCAGGCGCGTTTACGAGCCGCTTGCCATGCTCAAGACCCTGTGGTCGCGGAGTGCTCGGCGGCGTCCCGCTGCGGCACAGTGCGTCTGTGCCGAAGCGGACCAACTGTCCCAAAGGTGCAGGACCAGAATGGTGCGCGAACAACAGAGGTGTAATGAGGTTCAGGTCAGGTCAGCATCTGCGCGCTGATCGTCCGATCGATGGCGTGATGGGGCGGTTTGAACAGATTGCTCTCCTGTTCGTAGGTCCACACCTTGAACCGGCTCAGCCGATGCGCGCCGAAACTATGGAGCAGCGGCACGTCGATGGCGTCGCGGCCGCGCGCGATGACGACGCGGCCGATCCTTGGCATGTTGTGGCGTGGATCGAACGTGTACCATCTGTCCTCGAGGAACACCTCCAACCAGGCCGAGAAATCCATCGGCGCCGGATCGACCGGCACGCCGATGTCGCCGAGATAGCCGTTCACATAGCGCGCCGGAATGTTCATGCAGCGGCAGAGCGTGATCGCCAGATGCGCGAAGTCGCGGCAGACCCCGACCCGTTCCTCGTGCGCCTGCGCCGCCGTGCGGGTCGAACGCGCATAGCCGTAGCCGAAGGACAGCCGGCTGTGCACATAGTCGACGATCGCCTGCACCCGCGCCCAGCCTGGCGGGAGATGGCCGAAAAGCTGCCAGGCAAGATTGCTCAGATGATCGGTCTCGCAATAGCGGCTGCCCAGGAGATAGCCGAGCACCTCGTCCGGCAATTCCGCCACCGGCACTTCCCTGGCCAGCGTGTTGACCTCATCGGGCTGGCCGCTGTCCTCGACCACTGCGTCGTACAGGATGCGAAAGCCGCCGGCAGGTGCGGTGAAACGGCGGCAGGCATTGCCATGCGGATCGCGGTAGAGCCTGGTCGGCACCGCAGGCGATGTCAGCACGCGCGTCTGTCGCTTGATGTCGGCCTGCCTGTCGCTGTGGATCTCGAGCAGCGAAATCACCGGCGTTGCCTGGACACATTCGATGGCGATTTCATAGCCGAGCCGTATCAGCATCGCGAGCCCCCCTCGATCATCATGGAAAAGCAAACATGACCGAAACGCCGGAAGGAGGACGCGGTTCCCTGGACCTTCCGAAAAGGCGGCGGCGCGCCTTCCCATGCCCGCGGCTTGACGCTACGGTCGGCCCTTCCCTCGACATCACGCCCCCCGGATCCAAGGAAAATCATGTACGCAGGCAGAAAATTCGCCGCCTTCCTCTTCGACATGGACGGCACGCTCATCAATTCCATCGCCTCGGCTGAACGGGTTTGGAGCGACTGGGCGCGCCGCCAGGGCCTCGACGTCGCGGCCTTCCTGCCGACGATCCATGGCGTGCGGGCGATCGAGACGATCACCGGCCTGGCACTTCCGGGCGTCGATCCGGCGCATGAGGCCGATCTGCTGCTGAAGGCCGAGGCCGCAGACCTGGATGGCATCGTTCAGATCGCCAGCGCCGCGGCGTTTCTCAATGCGCTCCCGCCGGAGCGCTGGGCGATCGTAACCTCGGCGCCACGCGAACTGGCGCTGTTGCGCATGAGGGCCGCCGGCATTCCGGTCCCCGCCGTGCTCGTGGCGGCGGAAGATGTTTCCCGCGGCAAGCCGGCGCCCGATTGCTTTCGGCTAGGCGCAGAACGGCTCGGCTTCGATGCACGCGATTGCCTGGTGTTCGAGGATGCTCCGGCCGGCATAGCGGCGGCCGAGGCGGCGGGCGCCGCGGTCATGGTGATCAACGCCACGCACCAGCATCCAATGGCGACGCAGCATGCGGCGATCGCAGGTTACGACACGATAGGCATCACCGTCGACGAGCATGGCTGGATCGCACTCGAGCCGCAACTCAGCGCCGCCTGAAGATGTAGTGCAACGCCCTCTCAAGCTGTGCTGCTATTCAGGTCAGGCCGGCCTCACCTGAATAGCAGCATACCTTAGAAATCGCTGGTCAGGCCCTTGACCTCCCAGTCGCCATAGCGACCGGGCTCCTTGCCGCCACGGCCGCCGATTTCCCGGGGCAGCGAGGCTTCCTTCCGGCGATACTCCTGTCGGCGGGCCTCGGCTTCCGCCAGCGCGCGGCGGGCGGCGGGCGACAGCGCCTTTGGCGGCACCTCGTCATTCCTGTCGGGAGGCATTTTACTGGTTTCGTCGTTCATGCGATATTTCCGGCGGATTGAAACAGCAACAGGCGTTTCCCATCATATAGCGATGAGCCTACGACGATCGACCCCCTTTCGCCACGACCTGGACAGGCGCAGACGATGAACACAATTCGCACCGCCATGCTTCTTGCCGCGATGACGGCGCTGTTCATGGGCGTGGGCTTTCTGATCGGCGGATCGGGCGGCATGATGATCGCCCTGCTGATTGCCGCCGGCACCAATCTGTTCAGCTACTGGAATGCCGACAAGATGGTGCTGTCGATGAACCATGCCGTCGAGGTCGACGAAAGGAACGCGCCCGAATATTACGGCATCGTGCAGGCGCTGGCCAAGCAGGCGGGCCTGCCGATGCCGAAGACCTATCTGATCGACAACCCGCAGCCGAACGCCTTCGCCACCGGCCGCAACCCGCAGAACGCGGCGGTCGCCGCTTCCACCGGCCTGTTGCAGCGGCTGACCCATGAAGAGGTCGCGGCTGTCATGGCGCATGAGCTCGCCCATGTCCAACACCGCGATACGCTGACCATGACCATCGTGGCGACCTTTGCCGGCGCCATCTCGATGCTTGGCAATTTCGCTTTCTTCCTCGGCGGCAATCGCGACAACAACCCGTTCGGCTTTGTCGGCGTTCTGGCGGCGATGATCGTGGCGCCCTTTGCGGCGATGATCGTGCAGATGGCGGTCAGCCGCACCCGCGAATACGAGGCCGACCGGCGCGGCGCCGAAATCTGTGGACACCCGCTCTGGCTGGCATCCGCGCTTGACAAGATCGCCCGCGGCGCCGAACGCATTCCCAACCCCGATGCCGAACGCAATCCGGCAATGGCGCATCTCTTCATCATCAATCCTCTTTCCGGCGAGCGCATGGACAGTCTGTTCTCCACCCACCCGAGCACCGACAACCGCATCGCCGCCCTGCAGGCGATGGCGCGGCAGGCGGGAGGCGGCGACATAGCGGCCGCGCCGCGTCAGGCCCCCACGCAACAGGCCCCTACACAACAGGACGGACAGCGGCCATCCGGCCCGTGGGGCCCGGTCGCACAGCCCGAGCCGCCGGCGGAACCGGCCAAGCCGAAATCCAACCCGTGGGGTCGCAACCCGACCGGACCCAAGGGCCGGTGGTCGTGAGCGTGGCGGGCAGAGGAACTCGACGCACGGTTTCAGGCGATCAGGAACACGATACCGGCGGCGAATTCGTTGCCGGCCTTGCCGCCCGCAAGGCGGCGGCGCGCTTGCTAGCCGCCGTCATCGACGCCAGGACGCCGCTCGACGGCCTGACCGATCACGAGAACGGCCATCCGCAATACAAAGCGCTCGACCTGCGCGATCGCGGCCTGGTGCGCGCCATTCTGGTCACCGCGTTGCGCTATCGCATGACCGTCACCGGGCTATTGGCGCGTCGTCTTGAAAAGCCGCTGCCGCCCAACGCCACGGCGCTGTCGCACATCTTGCATGTGGCGGCGGCACAGATCCTCTTCCTAGACATTCCCGACAGCGCCGCCGTCGACCTTGCGGTGACCCACGCCAAGTCGGATCCGCGCACGCAGCGTTTTTCCGGTCTGGTCAACGGCGTGCTGCGCACGCTGGCGCGGGCCAAGGAAACGGAACTGCCCGCCGCCCTTGCCGCGACCGACGAAGCGCCAAAATGGTTTTCCGACCGGCTGAAGGCGGCCTATGGCGCGGACAAGACCAGGCAGATTCTTGCCGCGCATCGGCACGAGGCGCCGGTCGACTTCTCGGTCAAGGCCGATCCTGAGCTCTGGGCCGAAAGGCTGGGCGGCATCGTCTTGCCGACCGGCACGGTGCGGGTGGAGAAGCTTGCCAGCGCCGTCACCGAATTGCCCGGCTTCGCCGAGGGCGCCTGGTGGGTCCAGGACGCCGCCGCCAGCTTTCCCGCACGGCTCTTCGGCGATATCGCAGGGCTTCGCGTCGCGGACCTCTGTGCGGCACCCGGCGGCAAGACCGCACAGCTCATTCTCGCCGGCGCCAACGTCACCGCCATCGACACGTCGAAGAACCGGCTGGCCAGGCTGGAGCAGAATCTCGGTCGCCTCGGTCTGTCGGCCGAAATCGTCCAGGCCGATCTGCTCAAATACGAGCCAGGCGAACTGTTCGACGCCGTGCTCCTCGACGCGCCCTGCTCGTCGACCGGGACAGTGCGCCGGCATCCCGACGTGCCCTGGACGAAGACCATGGCCGATGTCGAAAAGCTCGCCGATCTGCAAGCAAGGCTGCTCGCCCGCGCCGTCACCCTGGTCAAGCCCGGCGGACGGATCGTCTTTTCCAACTGTTCGCTCGACCCGATCGAGGGCGAGGATCTCCATCGCGCCTTCCTCGCCGGCAATTTGCATGTGACCGCCGATCCGATCCGGCTTGGCGAATTTTCTGAGCTCGACCCGTTCATCACAGCTGACGGTACGCTGCGCACAACGCCCGCCGACCTGGCGCTGGGCGCACCCGGAATTTCCGGCCTGGACGGCTTCTTTGCAGCTCGCATGCGACGCGCTGACTAAAGCATATCGTCAAGGCTCCAGTGATTCCCCCAGCGTGCATCGATTTCGTCGTCGACGTTCTGGTAGCGGATATCAGTCGACAGCCGGATCAGCCCGTCCAGGCTTTGGTTGGTCGTGGAGGCATGGATCATGTAGGGAGAGTGAAGGACGACGTCACCCGCCTCGAAATTCGCCATCAGCCAGCGCGTGTCGAACCGTTCCGCCATTTGAGGCAAGTCCTTCGACACCCAGCCACCCTCACTCATATTGCGGTTATAGGCGCTGATGCGCTCCTCGTCCGTGAAACCGGCATTGTCCTTGCTGAACTGTGTTTCCAGGGCGGCGCCGATAGCGTGCGATCCCTCCAGGTAAATGAGACCGCCCATGTCGGTGGACGTGTCGCCGATCGGTATCCAGGCCGT
This sequence comes from Mesorhizobium sp. M0152, assembly GCF_040322415.1. Classification (NCBI taxonomy): domain Bacteria; kingdom Pseudomonadati; phylum Pseudomonadota; class Alphaproteobacteria; order Hyphomicrobiales; family Phyllobacteriaceae; genus Mesorhizobium; species Mesorhizobium sp. M0152. The sequence goes on along the minus strand of NZ_JAMYTH010000008.1, from coordinate 35,746 downwards.
CACCACGCGGCTGGTGCCTCCGCGCAAATAGACGAGGTCGTAATGCGCGGGCGTCGCGGTGGCCGTGCCAGGCAAGGTGAAGCGCATGATCTTTCGCTTGTGCAGATAGGATAGGCCGCCCACGAAAGCGTCCATAAGGCGGGACAGCCGCGGCTGGGCGCAAAAGCCTTCATAAGCGGTTGAGCGGACCACGGACATCAAGCGACGATCGGCGAGCTGGCGATCGAAGGCACTGGAGGCGATGCCGAGGGAGGGGTCCGTCGCTGGCTTCAAAAGTCCGCTCTCGGCAAGATGGGAAAGCACCCAGCCGCGAAAGTCGATCACCTCGCCGCGTGGCAAAAGCCCTTTCAGCCAGACATAGCCTTGCGCCCCATAGAGGTGGCGAATGGCCTCGACGCCGACGGACGGGTCGGTCGGGGAAAGATATCCCAGCCTGTCCGGCATCGTCGACAGCGCCTTGCCGTTGGCTGTCAAGGCAACGGGCGGGACATCCAGCAATGCCTGTCCATCGACTGATATCGGCATTTCAATCACCTGGATTGTTTCGGTTTTGACAGGATATACCTTATCGTTCGGGCTCTTCCCATCGACGGAAACCCGACCTGGATTTTTCGCTCGTGCGTGATCGATATCATGCCTTTCACCGATCTCCGCCGGCTGCCAACGTTGCGGCGCTGGTTCGCGCTGCAGACCGGGCTGTCCCGAAGGCAGCTGCGCATTGGGTTCGATCTCGCCAAGCAATTGACGACGGCCACCGATTCGCCCTGTCGAGACGGCGACTTCGACCATCGGCATCGGTGATGCATTCTACTTTCCCGGCAACCGCGAAAATCGCTCGCCCAGAGAGTTTCGCCGCCGCCACAAGAGGACATAAGTCGCAAGACAAGCAGGGGTATGGCCCGGAAAGACGTGACTTTTCTAGGACAACCCGGCCACGACCACGTGACGTGGCTCACCTACGCGAAATCCGCCTTCGCATAAGCTCTTGAACCATATAAGCTTGTGCTTGGGGTAAGAGGACGACCTGGAGGGCTTTTGGCACTTGCTGCCGGCAACACGACGCGTCTGTGGACGCTGGTCGCGAAGGAATTCTGGCGCAAGACGCGCCGGCGCCTGCGCGCCGGGCCGGTCTATCGCTGGCGCTATTACGGCCGCACGCCCGAACGCGTCCTGATCGCGCCGCCGGACCTGCGCCTTGCCGATCCGCAGATCGCACTCGAGATCTATTACGGCCGCTATCCCTTGTCCGGACACCTGGTCGAGACCGGCGGCAAGTCACCGTTCCAGATCAATGTGCCCAACCACGGCTGGCAGAAGACGCTGCATGGCTTTCGCTGGCTGCGCCACATGCGTGCCGCCGGCACCGAACTCGCCGCCGCCAATGCCCGCGCGCTGGTTTCCGACTGGATCGTCATGCATGGCAGCAATATTTCCGGCATCGGCTGGGAGCCAGGGACGACCGCCAAGCGCATCATCGCCTGGCTGCAGCATTCTTCCATCGTGCTGCAAGGCGCCGAGTTCCCGTTCTACCGCGCCTTCCTCAAATCTTTAGCGGTCCAGATCCGCTACCTCAGGTCGATGGCGCGCGAGATGCCCGATGGCAAGGACAGGCTGCGTGCTCGCATCGCGCTTGCTTTCGCGGCACTTTCACTGCCCGCGCCGGCGTCGGCGTTGCGCGGCGCCACCCGCCACCTTGCCGAGGAACTTAACCGCCAGATCCTTGCCGATGGCGGCCATATCTCACGCAACCCGATGGTGGTGCTGGAAATCCTTGCCGACCTGTTGCCGCTGCGCCAAACCTACGCCAACCAGGCGGAAACCCCGCCGCAGGCGCTGATCGGCGCCATAGACCGCATGCTGCCGGCGCTGCGCTTCTTCCGCCACCAGGACGGCAGCCTTGCCCGCTTCAACGGCATGGGCGCCACGATCCACGACCGCATCGCCACCATCCTGCGCCATGACGACACCGCCGGCTCGCCGCTGCTGCATGCACCGCACTCAGGCTATGAGCGCCTGTCGATGGGCGGGGTCACCGTCATTGCCGATACGGGCCTGCCGCCGCCGGTCGACGTGTCCAACGCCGCGCATGCCGGCTGCCTCGCCTTCGAACTGTCGTCGGGCCGCCAGCACTACATCGTCAATGCCGGCATCGACACCTATGGCGCCGCCGAATTCCGACCGCTGGCCCGTGCCACCGCCGCGCATTCGACCGCCACCATCAACGACACCTCGTCGGCGCGCTTCAGCCATTCGCTACGCGTCAACGACCTGCTGGGTTCGCCATTGATCGGCGGCCCCCAGCAGGTGCAGTGCAAGCGCACCGACCAGAAGGGGGTGCAAGGTTTCATCGCCCGCCACGATGGCTACCTCCAGCGCTTCGGCTTCCTGCACGAACGCGAGCTGAAGCTGTCGTCGAACGGCAATGTGCTGGCCGGCCGGGACCGGTTCCAGCGGCCCGGCAATGCCGCTATCCTTAACAATGGCCGCGATTTCGTCACCATCCGCTTCCACGTCCATCCCGACATCAGCCTTTTGCAGGACGAACATGATCGTCTGGTCCTGGCCGGCGATCAGGCCGACACCTGGGTGTTCACGTCGGGCGAGGTAGTGCCGGAGGTCGAGGAATCGATCTACTTCGCCGGCCTTGGCGGCCCGCGCCGCAGCCGCCAGATCGTGCTTGCATTCAAAGCGTCGAACGTCGCCGAAGTCCATTGGCAACTGACGCGCACCAGCATCGCCGGTTACCCGGAAAATAACTGATCTGCCGCGCGAAAGAAGTCGGCTCGCTCAAGCTTGTTGCGGGACACCGAAGGCGTCATAGGTGCTGAGCGATGGCGGGCCGGCGAAGGCGAAGCGGATCTTGTCGACCATCGCCGCCGCTTGGCCGCTTCGGTCATAGCGTTCGGCGTCCTCGGCAGTGTTCCACACGGTGATCGCCATGAATGTGTCGCTCGCCCCATGCTGCTGCAGCAGCACGGCGCTGATGTTGCCGTTTGCGGCGCGGATGGCCGGGATCGCCTCGGTTTCGTAGATCGCCCGCAATGGCTCGGTCATGTCCGACAACGCCTTGAATTGACCAATACGCACAAATGCCATCGGTTTTTCTCCTCCGCCCGAAAGCCAAGCCTATATCCGAGACCGGCAGATTGCATATGAAAACATCGATTGACGCGCGGCGCTTGATTTCCTGATGTCATGTGCTACGGCCCCCTGACGCTCCAAATCAAGTCGTGAAAGGCCGCCCGCCCATGGCCGTCGCCGCCAAGAACATCCCCGCTCCCAACCTCGTTCCCGTGCGTCGCGCGCTGCTCTCCGTCTTCGACAAGACCGGCCTTCTCGATTTCGCCAGGGCGCTGGCTGCCGCCGGCGTCGAGCTGGTCTCGACCGGCGGCACGGCAAAGGCGATCGCCGAGGCGGGTCTCGCCGTCCGCGACGTTTCCGAACTCACTGGTTTTCCAGAGATCATGGATGGTCGCGTCAAGACGCTGCACCCGTCGGTGCACGGTGCGTTGCTTGGCGTGCGCGACGATCCCGAACACGCGAAGGCAATGCGCAAATACGGCATCGAGCCGATCGACCTCGTCGTCTCCAACCTCTATCCGTTCGAGGAAGTCCGTCGTTCCGGCGCCGACTACGCGGCGATCGTCGAGAACATCGACATTGGCGGCCCGGCGATGATCCGCGCCTCGGCGAAGAATCACGCCTATGTCGCCATCGTTACCGATCCTGGCGACTACGCCTCGGTGCTGAACGCGCTGGAGATGAATATTGGTTCGCTATCGCTGGATTTCCGAAAAAAGCTGGCGGCCAAGGCCTTTGCCCGCACCGCGACCTATGACGCGGCGATCTCCGGCTGGTTCGCCGAGGCGCTCGAGATCGAGCATCCGACCTGGCGCGCCTTCGGCGGCAGGCTGGCCGAGGTGATGCGTTACGGCGAAAACCCGCACCAGAGCGCCGGCTTCTACCTCAACGGCGACAAGCGCCCGGGCGTCGCCACCGCGCGGCAGCTCCAGGGCAAGCAACTGTCCTACAACAACATCAACGACACCGACGCCGCCTTCGAGCTGGCCGGCGAGTTCGATCCGGCGCGCTCTGCCGCCGTGGCAATCATCAAGCATGCCAACCCGTGCGGGGTCGCCGAGGGTGCGTCGCTGAAGGCCGCCTATGTCAAGGCGCTCGCTTGCGATCCGGTCTCGGCCTTCGGTGGCATCGTCGCTATGAATCGCACGCTCGATGCCGAGGCGGCCGAGGAGATCGTGAAGACCTTCACCGAGGTGATCATCGCACCGGATGCGACCGACGAGGCGGCGGCAATCGTCGCGGCCAAGAGGAACCTGCGCCTGCTGGTCACCGGCGGCCTGCCGGACCCGCGCACATCGGGCACCACGGTCAAATCCGTCGCCGGCGGCCTGCTCGTCCAGTCGCGCGACAATGCCGTGGTCACCGATTTCGAGCTGAAGGTGGTGACGAAGCGCGCGCCGACCCCGGCCGAGATGGTTGATCTCCAATTCGCCTTCCGCGTCGCCAAGCACGTCAAGTCCAACGCCATCGTCTATGCCAGGGACGGCGCCACCGTCGGCATTGGCGCCGGCCAGATGAGCCGGGTCGATTCCTCGCGCATCGCCGCCCGCAAGGCGCTCGACGCGGCCGAGGCGGCGGGCGAGGCGGAGCCGCTGACCAAAGGTTCGGTCGTCGCCTCCGACGCCTTCTTCCCCTTCGCCGACGGCTTGCTGTCGGCGATCGAAGCCGGCGCAACCGCGGTGATCCAGCCCGGCGGCTCGATGCGCGACGACGACGTCATCGCCGCCGCCGACGAGCACGGCATCGCCATGGTGTTTACCGGCGTGAGACATTTCCGGCATTAGAGCGGTTTATCGTTTCACGGAAACACCGAACCGCTCTATCTCTTTGTTTTTACGCAATTCCGGACGGAAAACCGCTTCACACTTTTCAATTGCTCCAGCGCCTTACCCTCCCCCTTGTGGGCGGGTCCCCGAACGATCTTTGCGAAGCAAAGTTCGTGAGACGGGGTGGGGGCAGCGCCGTCCCCCACCCCGCTCCGCTTCGCGGATCGACCCTCCCCACAAGGGGGAGGGTAAAGTCATTCCGCAGCCCGGTCCGCCGGATAGGGCGTCCTGGCCAGGATCGCCATGCCGATGCCGAGGAACAGGATGATCACCGCCATGCCGAGCCGCGCCGAACCGCTGAGCGCGGTGATGGTCGCCACCAGGAACGGCGCCAGGAAACTGGTCGCCCGCCCGGCCAGCGCATAGATCCCGAAGTAGCGGCCGGATTCCGCCGCGGTGACGCTGCGCGCCATGTAGGAGCGCGATGATGCCTGCACCGGCCCGAACGCCAGGCCGATCAAAAGGCCGTAAAGGATGTAGGCCTTCTCGGCCGCCGTGCCGAACAGGCCGCCTGAATCGGTGGTCGAAAACTGTATGAGGCCGAGCAGCGTGAAGCCCGGACCGGTCGAGACGACACCGAGGGTGGCGACCGACAGCATGACCAGCGCAATCATCACCACCGCCTTGGAGCCGAGCCCAGTATCCAGTCGGGCCGCGATCCAGCAGCCGAAAATGGCGACGACATTGAGGATGATGCCGAACATGCCGATCTCGGTGATCGACCAGTGGAACATCGCCGCCGCGAACGTGCCGCCCAGCGCCAGCAAGGCATTGACGCCGTCCTGGTAGATCATGCGGGCGACGAGGAAGCGGAAAATGCCGCCGCGCTGGCGCACTTCCGCCAGTGTCGATTTCAGTTCCCACAGGCCTTCGCGCACCGCCGGTCCGATCGGGATGCCCTTGATGGCATCCGGGGTGAAGAAGAACATCGGCAGGATGAACAGGAAATACCAGCCAGCCGACAGCGGCCCGGTGGCGCGCGCATCCTCGCCGAGCTTCGGGTCGAGCCCGAACAGCGGGTCGATGCCGATGATCGTCTTGCCGGTCTCCGGCGAGCCGGCGAGGCAAGCGACGACGAAGATCAGCGCGATCATGCCACCGAGATAGCCGAGGCCCCAGGCGACGTTGGAAATGCGGCCGATCTCGCTCTTCGGCACCAGCCGCGGCATCATGGAATCGTTGAACACGGTCGAGAATTCAGCCGCCACCGAGGCCAGCGAAAACAGCGCCACGATCAGGAACAGGTTGGAACCGGGCGCTGCGAACCAGAGCAGGACGAGGCTGGTGATCTTGATCGCGGCGAAGAAAGCGATCCACGGCTTGCGCGGCCCGGTCTGGTCGGCGATCGAGCCGAGGATCGGCGACAATACGGCAATGACCAGCCCGGCGGCGGCAATGCCGTAGCCCCAGGCGGCCTGGCCGGTGGTCGGATCGCTCGCCATGCGCGAAACGAAATACGGACCGAAGATGAAGGTGGTGACGACCGTGAAGAACGGCTGCGCCGCCCAGTCGAACAACATCCACCCCCAGATGCCGCGCCCTGACGCCCGCTGCACTGCTACCTCGCCCATATCCCCTCCACTTGCCTTTTTGGCGGTTTACGCCATGTCTGCATGTTTTCCGATGGTCATGCAAACGAACACGCGTAGCGCCGCTGTTCATTGATTTGCCTGCCCACATTTCCGAGTGGACGGGAGCAAGGGCGCCTATCCCACCTCCCCCTCGTGCGGAGGTCGGACCGAAGGTCCGGGTAGGGGGCCGGCGCCGCCCCCACCCCGCTGCTTCGCAGCGACCCTCCCCACAAGGGGGAGGGTGAGGCCACGACGGCTCACATTCCCGTCAAGTCGCTCATCAGGCCGGACGCGACCGACAGCCGCGAGACGGTGATGTCGCCGCCTTCCGTCAGCGCCTGCAGCCGCTCGCGGATACGCGCCACGCGCTCGCCGCCGGCTTCCAGCCAGGCCGCCACCGGATCCGCCGCCATGACATGGCCGGTGAGTGCGGCCACCGCGATGCCGCGCCGGGCCGCGCCGATCATGTCGGTGGCGCGTGACAGCGCCAGTTGATCGTAATAATCCGGCGGTGTGATCGAGCGCGCCGCTTCCTCGACGCGCGGGATGCGGAACGCGTCGCTGACGGCGAAGAACGCCTTGGCCGCGGCGACGATATCGGCGCCGGCCGTGCGCGCCGTCAGCGCGATGTCGGGGATGAGTTCCGCCACCTCGGCAAGCGCCAATTGCCCGGCCAAGCCTTCCGGCGCGCCGCCCTTGACCAGCCCATGCCGCTTTTCCTCGATTCGGTCGCGCGAGAACGCCGGCAGCAGCGAAATCAGCTTGGGCTCCAGCGCCTTGCGCGCGTCCTGCAACTCGGCGATGCGCTGGCCGAGCGGTGCCGTGCCGGCATCGTTCTTCAGATACCAGCCGCTGGTGATGTAGATCAGCCGGCTGACCGCCTGATAGAGATCGAGCTGGATCTGGCCGTCGATCTGGTTGTCGAGCGCGTCGATCTCGCGATAGAGCGCCGGCAGCGCAAAACCGTCGCGCACCACCGCGAAGGTGCGCACCACGTCGGCGACGGAGCGACCCGTGGCTTCCTGCAACCGGTTGACGAAGGACGGACCGCCGCGATTGACGAGATCGTTGGCGACGACACGGGCGATGATCTCGCGACGCAGCCGGTGGCCGTGGATCTCGGCGGCGTATTTCCTGGCCATCCGGTCCGGGAAATAGCCCATCAGGTCACGGTCGAAATGCGCCTCGTCCGGCACGTCGCTGGCGACGATGTCGGAAAACAGCACGATCTTGGCGTAGGCGAGCAGCACGCCGAGCTCGGCCCGGGTCAGCGGCTCGCCGCGCGCCTCGCGCTCGGCCAGCGCTGCCGGCGACGGCAGCGTCTCGACGGCGCGGTCGAGCAGGCCGCGCGCCTCCAGCGCCGTCATGAACCGGGCCTGATGCGCGATGTCGGCGAGACCGCGCTTGCGGGCGATCGAAAGCGCCAGTGTCTGCTGATAGTTGTTGGAAAGGACAAGCGAGCCGACCTCGTCGGTCATCTCGGCCAGCAGCTTGTTGCGCGCCGGGCGCGTCAACGATCCCTTGCGCATGGCCGACGCCAGCGCGATCTTGATGTTGACCTCGACGTCGGAGCAGTTGACGCCGCCCGAATTGTCGATGGCGTCGGAATTGCAGCGGCCGCCATTCATGCCGAACTCGATGCGCGCCCGCTGCGTCACGCCGAGATTGGCGCCCTCGCCGATCACCTTGGCGCGCACTTCGAGCGCGGTGATGCGGATGGCATCGTTGGCGCGGTCGCCGGCATCGGCATTGGTCTCGGTCGATGCCCTGAGGTAAGTGCCGATGCCGCCGAACCACAGCAGGTCGACCGGCGCCTTGAGAATGGCGCTCATGATCTCGACCGGCGTGGCGGTCGTCTTGCCGAGGCCGATCGCCGCCGCCGCAGCCGCCGGCAAGGTGATCGACTTCTGGTTGCGCGAAACGATCACGCCACCTTCCGACAGCTTGGTTTTGTCGTAGTCCTGCCAGCTCGAACGCGCGAGAGCGAACATGCGCTGGCGTTCGGCCATCGACGCCGCCATATCCGGATCGGGATCGATGAAAATGTCTCGATGGTCGAAAGCGGCGATCAGTCGCGTCTGCGGCGACAAAAGCATGCCATTGCCGAACACGTCGCCCGACATGTCGCCGACGCCAACGACCGAGAAGGGCGAGGTCTGGATATCGCGGTTCATCTCGCGGAAATGCCGCTTGACCGCTTCCCAGGCGCCCTTGGCGGTGATGCCCATCTTCTTGTGGTCATAGCCGGCCGAGCCGCCGCTGGCAAAGGCGTCGTCGAGCCAGAAGCCATGCTTCTCGCTGATGGCGTTGGCGGTGTCGGAAAAGGTCGCCGTACCCTTGTCGGCGGCAACGACGAAATAGGGATCATCCTGGTCGCGGCGTACGACGCCGGCCGGCGGGATGACACCGTCGAGGCCGATATTGTCGGTGATCGACAGCAGGCTGGACACGAAGTTCTTGTAGGCCGAGGTGCCGGCCTCGAAGATGGCGTCGCGGCCTGCGCTCATCGGCAGCTTCTTCGGATAGAAGCCGCCCTTGGCGCCGACCGGCACGATGACTGCATTCTTGACCTGCTGCGCCTTGACGAGACCCAGCACCTCGGTGCGGTAGTCCTGGGCGCGGTCCGACCAGCGCAAGCCGCCGCGCGCAACCGGCCCGAAGCGCAGATGCAGGCCCTCGACCTCGGAACCATAGACGAAGATCTCCCGCCATGGCCGCGGCGCCGGCAATCCCTCGACCGCATGCGAATCGAGCTTGATGGCGAGCGACTGGCCCTTCGCTTTCGTATCGGCAACGAAATGATTGGTGCGCAGCGAGGCCTCGATCAAATTGAGGTAGCGACGGATGATGGTGTCGTCGTCGATGTTCGGCACCTCATCCAATGCATCCCTGATCTTGGCCTTAAGGTGCTTTGCCGCCACCACGCCTTCAGTCTCCGCAGTCGGGCCAAGCCGGGCGATGAACAGCGCATGCAGGCCCCGCGCGATGTCGGGATAGCGGTTGAGTGCCGCGGCGATGAAATCCTGGCTCTGCGGAATGCCGACCTGCTGCAGGTAGCGGCCATAGGCACGCAGGATGGTGATCTCGCCCGACCACAATCCGGCGGTCTGGGCAAGGCCGTTATAGCCGTCATTGTCGACGTCGCCGCGCCAGACGGACAGGAACGCGTCCTCGAACAGCGCCCCGCCATCGGTAAGGTCGATCGGCTTGCCGTAGCTGTTCTCCAGCTCCATGTCGTGGATGAAGACCCTGCCAAGCTGATCACTATTGATGCCGGGCTGATCACTCCTGATCGTGCCGGGCTGATCTTTGTTGATCATGCCTGGCTGATCATTCTTGATCATGCCGGGCTGGTCGTCGCCGACCTCGAAAGTGCGCTCGCTGATGACGCGGAAACCGATGTTTTCCAGCACTGGCACGCGCCGCGACAGCGCCACCGGGCTGCCGTGGTGATAGATCTTCAGCGACGCCTGGTGCGGCTTCTGCTCGGCATGACGATAGTAATCGATGGCGATCGGATTGTTGGCACTGATCCTGGCGATGCGCCTGGCGTCGGCCAGCGCGACCGCAGCGCTGAACGAATCGCGATAGCTTTGCGGCAGCCGCGCGGCGATCGCCTTCAACGCCTGGTCGCCGCCACTGGCGTCCGCCGCATCGGAAAGCGCGTCCTCCCAGGTCCGCACGATGTCGCGGATCGCCGCCTCGATCGTCGCTTGCTCGACCTTTGGCGTCTTGCCACCGGAGCGGCCGATGATGAAATGCACGCGCGCCAGCCCGCCTTCCGGGAAGGCCGGATAATAAGCAGACAGCCGGCCCTCGAACACGGTTTTCAGATAGTTGCCGATCTTCTCGCGCACGACGCTGTCGTAACGGTCGCGCGGCACGAAGGCGAGGATCGAGACGAAGCGGTCGAACTGGTCGGCGCGCACCAGTGCCCGCACGCGCGGCCGCTCGACCAGTCCGAGAATGGCGGCGGCGTGCTTGCGCAGGATCGGCACCGGCACCTGGAACAGTTCGTCGCGCGGGTAGCTTTCCAGCACGTTGATCAGCGCCTTGCCGGAGTGGTCGTGGCGGTCGAAGCCGGATTTGGCGATGATGGTTTCGGCTTTCGACCTGAGATACGGGATCTTCATCACCGAGCGCGTGTAGGCGGTCGAGGTGAACAGGCCGACGATGCGCAGTTCGCCCGACAGCGCGCCTTTGGCGGTGTAGGTCTTGACGCCGACGTAATCGAGATAGATGCGGCGGTGCACGGAAGACTTGGCGTTGGCCTTGGTGACGATCAGCGGCTCCGGCCCATGCAGGAAGGCGCGGATTTCCGGCGTTGTCGTCACCGCCTCTGTGCCGCGCCGCAGCACCAGCACGTCGGGATCGGCCAGGATGCCGAGGCCGGGCTTCTCGGCCCGCTCCAGCGTGCCGCTCTCCTCGCCGCCGGTGTATTTGAATTCGCGCATGCCGAGGAAGGTGAAATTGTCGTCGCGCAGCCACTCGAGGAAGGCGATCGCTTCGGCCACGCTCTTCTTCTCGAGCGGCACCGCAGAATAGCGGAACTCCGAGATCGCCTGATCGAGGCGGGCGAGCATCGGCCTCCAGTCGTTGACGGCGGCGCGAACCTGGCCGAGCAGCTTGCGCAGCCGCCCGGTCAATGCGTCCGCCTGCTCGCTGGTCAGCCTGGGGATATGGACATGGATGACGCTCAGCCGGTCGTGGCTGCCGTCGTCCCTGGCGAAACTGCCGTCGCCGAGGATTTCCTCGACGCCGGCCTTGCCGTGGCGCACGGTGATGACCGGGTGCGTGACCAGGCTCGGCTCGCCAGCGCTCTCGGTGACCTCGCCGAGAATGGAATCGAACAGGAACGGCATGTTGTCGTTGACCACGGTGATGGTCGTCACCGGACGGCCCTGGCGCACGACGCCTGGATCGGCCTCGACGGCGACGATGCACTCGCCCTTCTTGTGCCTTGCGACCGCACGGCCGGCGTAATCGGCGGCGCGCTCGAGGTCGGCCACTTCATAGGCCGCGATGTCTTCCGCCGGCGCGCGGGCGAGCAGATAATCGGCAAGCCTGGCTGGCCTTTCCTCCGCCTTGGCCGCCGCTATGGATTTTTTCTTCGGCTTGCTTGCGGATTTCACGCTGGCCATGACGCTTCTTCCCTCCCGTCGAATGCTTTTATGACTATGCTAGCAGATGACCGCTGTTTAGCGACAAAGGTTTGACGGCTTGCCAAGAATTATCGGAATTCGGCGACAAGGCGCCGCCCTACGAGGAGAATGGCCCCATGACCGGCAAAATCACCGCGCTTGAACTCACAGCCGTGGAACTGAGCGAACCGACAAAGGCCTATTTCGCCAAATGCGAGGAGAAGCTCGGCCTCGTCCCCAACGTGCTCAGGGCCTATGCCTTCGACGACAAGAAGCTGCGCGCCTTCACCGACATGTACAACGACCTGATGCTGGGTGATTCCGGCCTGTCGAAGCTGGAGCGCGAGATGATCGCGGTCGCCGTCTCCTCGATCAACCACTGCTACTACTGCCTGACCGCGCATGGCGCGGCCGTGCGCCAGTTGTCCGGCGATCCGGCGCTCGGCGAGATGATGGTGATGAATTTCCGTGCCGCCGACCTTTCGCCCAGACAGACCGCGATGCTGGAATTCGCCGTCAAGCTGACCGAGGAACCGGCCAAGATCGTCGAGGCGGACCGGGCCGCGCTGCGCCAGGCCGGCTTCACCGATCGCGACATCTGGGACATCGCTTCGACCGCTGCCTTCTTCAACATGTCGAACCGGGTGGCGGCCGCGGTCGACATGCGGCCGAACGACGAATACCACGCCATGGCCCGGTGAGCCCGGCGCCTGGAACCCAACCGCGCCTTATATTAGCCGTTTCGCATTCTCGTTGCTTGTTTGCCGGTTTGGGCCGATGATCGCATTGCGGCATGACCGCATGCCGGTTCGATGCCGCTCACCAGGGAGGAGAACATGGCGAAATTTCTCTACGTTTATCACGGCTCGGGCAAGATGCCGACCGAGGAGGCCGAACGCAAGGCGGCAATGGACGCCTGGACCGGCTGGTACGACAAGCTCGGCGCGGCCGTGGTCGATGGCGGCAATCCGGTCGGCATGTCCAAGACGGTGTTGCCTGGCGGCACGATCGAGAACAATGGCGGCAGCAATCCGACGGCCGGCTACACGATCGTCGAAGCCAGGGATATCGACGATGCCGTCGCCAAGGCCAGGGATTGCCCGATCCTGACGGATCCAGCCTTCAGCGTCGAAGTTGCGCCGATCATCGAGATGATGTGACGGCAGCCGCTCAGGATCGCGCCGCGATAGCCGCCGCAGCACCGGCCATCGTCGTCGCGCTGATGCGGTTGGCGATCCTCATGGCGCGCTTGCTCTTCAGGAGCTTGCGCGCCTGCGAGGCGGCGAGCACCCAGGCGAGATCGATGGCGACATCTGGGACATCGCCTCGACCACGGCCTTCTTCAACATGTCGAACCGGGTGGCGACCGCAGTCGACATGCGGCCGAATGACGAATATCACGCCATGGCCCGATAGCGATCATCAGAATGGATGACTGGCTATTGTCATCAAATTTTGAAGAATCTTCAGAAATTCGTCCGCCTCCTGGGATGTAACCCCAACATCGAGCTCGCCATGAATGAATCGATTACGAAAACTCGCTAACGACCGCAGGCGCTGCGCCTCGCTGTGTGTGAGAATTCCTTGATTGGCCATAATTTCGATAAGACGTCCAGGAGTTTGCGGCCGGCCAAATCGATCTGCGAGAATTCTACGAGCGATTGCTTCAAAGATTGCCCACGACAATAGAAAGCCTGCAGAGATGTGATTTTCGGCGACAAGGGTCTGCGCCTGAGCTAGAGCATCTTCGATGTCATTGATTGATTGTGCCCGAAGTGGCTCCTCAATGTCCGACTTGGAAGCCCAATAGATCCGAAACTTCCAGCCTTTTTGACCATCAAACAGCCTAGCGATATCGTCCAGCTTTCGACTTTCTGGGGCAGCCTTCGATACGACTTCTATGGCTAAGTTACCGTCCTCCCTCAACGCGATTAGATCGGGGAGATATGAGCCGAGAAAGGGAGGGACTACCGGACGCCGGGGTTCTCTGATGACCTGATAGCCATCGGCTTCCAACTCGGGTAGCAAACTCTCCAAAACGGTCTGCTCAAGAATGTCCGGCTTCATTGTAGCTCCTCATGCGGATCATTCGAAATGCGAACATACAGGGCGGGTTTGGCACCTTCAAAGGCATGCACGAATGTAGCAGAAGGGCTGCCAAAACTGAACAGGTGGTCCGGTTCAAACTTCTGAACTACGACGCGCTCAACCTGTGAATCGTCGAGGTAGATGTGAGGGCAGCACGCGTCGAGAACAAGCTTAACAATGTTGTCTATATCGCCCTGCATGGGCTCCGGCGGAAAATAAAACAGTGTCACAGCGATCCGATCGACACTAGCAAAATGCGTATCTGGAAGCGCTGAGTGGCTCGAATTGCGGACCTCGTCTTTCCACTGCTCCCGGGATTCAGGGCGTTTTGCTTGGTGAGATACAGGCGTTCCATAAACAACGAATTCGACCGGAAACACGATCTCCATCTTCTGCCCTAATATTTCCTACCTCTAAAGTGAATTACCACATGTAGAGCAAGGGGAATACAGTTGACTTCTAAGTCACTTCTCGGCGTTACCGCGCCGCGATTGCCGCCGCAGCGCCGGCCATCGTCGTCGCGCTGATGCGGTTGGCGATCCTCATGGCGCGCTTGCTCTTCAGGAGCTTGCGCGCCTGCGAGGCGGCGAGCACCCAGGCGAGATCGATGGCGACCAGCACCACGGCCATGGTCGCGGTCAGCTCGAGCCAGCCGACAATGCTGACCGAAGCGAGATCGACGATGGTCGGCAGCAGCGCCAGATAGAACATCATGATCTTGGGGTTGCCGAGCGTCACCGCCATGCCGGCGAAGAACAGTCTGACGGCCGAATCCTCACGCGGCATCTCGCCCTCTTTCGCGTCGACCGGCGCCGTCCACATTTTCCAGGCAAGCCAGGCGAGGTAAGCGACGCCGGCCCACTTCACCACGACAAAGGCAAAGTGAAAGGTCTGCGCCACGACCGCCAGCCCGAACACCGCCAACGACAGCCAGATGCCCTCGCCGATCCACATGGCGAGGAGGAACGGGAACACGTCGCGAAAGCCTTTCGCGATGACGCGGGCGACGAGTGCCGCAATCGACGGGCCGGGCGAGCCGGCGGCGACGAACAAGGCGGCGGCGAAGATCAGCAGCGAGGTCAGGTGCATGGTGAGTATCTCGGTTGAGACGTCGATAGGCTTACACTAGCCGACAGCTACAGCGCCGGCAAAGGCAGGACAATCGCCCGCGTTGGCGCTCAGGCAACGAATCCCGGGTTAACGGGCTCCTCCGGAGCATTCGCCCAGCGTTGGTTGAGAAGCATCAACGAAAAACCCGCCTGTGCGGCGGGTCATTGGCGCAAATCTGCACCATGAGTAAATATCTACCATAGCTGCACTCACCTGTCAAGAAAAAATTCCCAATATTGTACTTCGCGTACCCAAGGTGCTACGATGCCTGACGCATTGATGCATCCAAACGCGATTGGTGTTCTGCGTTATGTCAGCGGACTGCCAACTGGGCGGCGCGAGCGGAGAAGGTTTTTGGCGCTCCAGGTCGGCATGGACGACAGCCGCTCGGATGGGCGAGTGCTAATTCTATCTGGTTTCGTGGCAGAAGCCGTCGACTGGGCGCAGTTTTCAAACAAGTGGCAAGAACGTCTAGACACCATTGGGTGGCCCCGCTTCAAGATGTCAGAAGTCAATCGACGGTTTAACGAGCCGGAAGCTTTCCGACATGCCGAAGCATTCTACAGAATCCTGGAGCCGTTCCCGAAAGCGTTCTTCTCTATTGGAATTGACGAAAAACTGATGGAAGAGGCTTTCGAAAGCTGTCGATTGCCAAAGGCATATAGTAATCCTTATTTTCTTGCCTATTGGTTATTCTTAGACTACTTCGGTCAAAGTATTCATGTCACCAGGGTCAGCGAACCGGTTGAAGTTATCTTCGACAAACAGAACGCTTTGGAAAGCTTGCCGCAGAACCATTGGGAAGAGTATGTCGCCTCTGTTGGTGAGGACATTTAGTATCTTGAATAAAAGACCGCGCTTTGAGAAAGATGAAGATTTTCTCCCTCTTCAGGCAGCCGATCTAGCGAGTTGGTTTGTAAGGAAATACTGGCATGAAAAAGGGAACCTTCGACATCCAATGAGCAACCCATTTCCTTGGAAATTAAAAGGAACGTTTTATGGGCTGACGGCCACACCAGACAAAAGTGAGATTTCTCGAAAACTTCAAAAAATCAGAGAACAATTTATCGAGAGATATGGAATATCGGAAGATGATGCCGAAGGCTACGACTTCAGTCATCTTTCGACAAAATTGTTGAGATAGCCTTCTCAAACTGCTTTCCACTTTCGTCTGCAGAAGCGGCTGCTGGTCGTCGACCGGACGCGGCGAAGGCCTTGCGCAAGCCGGCCCGGGATGGAGCGACGATCCGCATCGATCTGGCCGGCGAACCGGATCGGCGGGCCATCATCTCGGCTGCCGGCGGATGAATGAGAAAGGGGCGGAGCACTGGTGTACTCCGCCCCTCCTGACCGTTGGAAATCGAAAGATTACGCCGCGCCGACGACCTTGGACGATTTCTCGAAGCGCTTGCGCTCGTTGGGGTCCAGATAAAGCTTGCGCAGGCGGATCGTCTTCGGCGTCACTTCGACCAGTTCGTCGTCCTGGATCCAGGCCAGCGCGCGTTCCAGTGTCATGCGGATCGGCGGGGTGAGCTTGACCGCCTCGTCCTTGCCCGCGGCGCGGATGTTGGTCAGCTTCTTGCCTTTCAGCACGTTCACTTCGAGGTCGTTGTCTCTGCTGTGGATGCCGATGATCATGCCCTGATAGACCTTGACGCCGGGGTCGATGACCATCGGGCCGCGGTCTTCCAGGTTCCACATGGCATAGGCCACCGACTCGCCCTGCTCGTTCGAGATCAGGACGCCATTGGTGCGGCCGGGCAATTCGCCCTTGTAGGGCTCATAGGCGTGGAACAGCCGGTTCATCACGGCGGTGCCGCGCGTGTCGGTCAACAGTTCCGACTGGTAGCCGATCAGGCCGCGCGTCGGCGCGTGGAAGACGATGCGCTGGCGGTTGCCGCCGGACGGGCGCAGCTCGACCATCTCGGCCTTGCGCTCGGACATCTTCTGCACGACGACGCCGGCATGCTCCTCGTCGACGTCGATGACGACTTCCTCGACGGGCTCCAAAAGTTCGCCGTTTTCGCCCTTCTGCATGACGACGCGCGGACGCGACACGGCAATTTCGAAGCCTTCGCGGCGCATCGTCTCGATCAGCACGGCCAGCTGCAATTCACCGCGGCCGGAGACGAAGAACGAGTCCTTGTCGGGCGATTCCTCGATCTTCAGCGCGACATTGCCTTCGGCCTCGCGCAGCAGTCGGTCGCGGATGACGCGGCTGGTCACCTTGTCGCCTTCGGTACCGGCGAGCGGGCTGTCGTTGACGAGGAACGACATGGTCACGGTCGGCGGATCGATCGGCTGCGCATGCAGCGCCTCGGTCACCGCCAGGTCGCAGAACGTGTCGGCGACGGTGCCCTTCGACAGGCCGGCGATGGCGACGATGTCGCCCGCCTGCGCTTCTTCGATCGGCTGGCGCTCAAGGCCGCGGAAGGCGAGGATCTTGGAGATGCGGCCGGTTTCGATCTGCGTGCCGTCATTGTGCAGCACCTTGACCGCCTGGTTCGACTTCAGCGTACCGCTCTCGATACGGCCGGTTATGATGCGACCGAGGAACGGGTTGGCTTCCAGGATGGTGCCGATCATGCGGAACGGGCCGGGATGCACGGTCGGCGCCGGCACATGCTTGATGACGAGATCGAACAGCGGTGCCAGCTGCTGGTCCTTCGGACCTTCGGGATTTTCGGAAACCCAGCCATCGCGGCCCGAACCGTAGAGGATCGGAAAATCGAGCTGTTCGTCGGTGGCGTCGAGCGCCGCGAAGAGGTCGAACACCTCGTTGACCACCTCGACATGGCGAGCGTCCGGCCGGTCGATCTTGTTGATGACGACGATCGGCTTGAGGCCGACCTTGAGTGCCTTGCCGACGACGAACTTGGTCTGCGGCATCGGCCCTTCGGCGGCGTCGACCAGCACGATGGCCGAATCCACCATCGACAGGATGCGTTCGACTTCGCCGCCGAAATCGGCGTGGCCGGGCGTGTCGACGATGTTGATGCGGGTGTCCTTCCAGTCGACCGAGGTCGCCTTGGCCAGGATGGTGATGCCGCGTTCCTTTTCGAGGTCGTTGGAATCCATGGCGCGCTCGGCGACGCGCTGGTTGTCGCGGAAGGAGCCGGACTGCTTCAAAAGCTGATCGACCAGGGTGGTCTTTCCATGGTCGACGTGCGCGATGATCGCGATATTACGGAGTTTCATGTTCTGGTCTCGGGAGCGTTGCAGGCAGCAAGCCAAATGGCGCCGCCTCTTTCGGTTGCGCGGCTCATACAGGGTTTTTCGCAATTGCGAAAGGGGAAGCGGAATACCAAATACTCATCAAATCTTAAGCATCCTCGTGCGAGATGATTTTGTTAACCAAGGTGGGAACCTTTTTTGGCCCCGGGCAGTTCGAACGTCATGACCGATCCAGTCACCAGATTGCAGCATATTCTCGCATGGGCCGCGCTTGCAGTGCTGCTTGCCGCCGGTGCGGCGCAATCGGCTGCGGCCCTGAAGGAAGCAAACCCGGCCTTGCCGCCGGAACCGCGGACGGCACAGCAGATGTTCGCCGACGCGCCCGACGGCGTCGATCCCATCGTTACCGGCCCCGTCAGCGCCGCCTTCAAGCAGCGGCAGAGGGACGCCGGCTGCGACAGCGCGGTGTGGCCGAAGATCCCGGCCGCCTGCTATCCGGACTGACTGCCGCCGGCGGGCGGTGATCGCCGTTCCGCCGTGATCCTTCGCCGCAGCGTTTCGACCGAAGCCAAATTCTTACGCCGAGCGCACAGGATCCAGCGTCACCTTGTAGAGCTCGTTGTCGTCGCGATCCATCAGCCGCACGGTCAGTTGCTCGCTGGCGCCGCTAATATCGACCAGACCGAAGAATTGCAGCCCGGCCGATGGCGGCAGGTTCTGTCCCTGCTCGGCGGTCGGCGCCTTGATGAATTTCAGCTCCGGACCAAACGTCATGTCGAAATCGTTCGGACCGAACGTGCCGGCATGGATCGGGCCCGAGACGAATTCCCAGAACGGATTGAAATCCTGGAACCGCGCCTTGTCGGGATTGTAGTAATGCGCGGCGGTGTAATGCACGTCGGCCGTCAGCCAGACGGTGTTGGCGATGCCAGCGTTCTTGATGTAGCGAAGCAGGTCGGCGATTTCAAGCTCGCGGCCCTTTGGCAGGCCGTTGTCGCCATTGCTGACGGCTTCCGCGCCTGACTTCTTGGCGGCGTCGTCCCAGACGACGAGGCCCAGCGGCATGTCGGCGGCGATGATCTTCCAGGTCGCCTTGGAATTCGCCAGCTCGCGCTTCAGCCACTTCGTCTGCTGCTCGCCAAGCATGCGCGATTGCGGCGTCATCTCGTCCTGCATGTCGGGGCCGTTGGGGCCACGATAGGAACGCATGTCGAGGAAGAACACATCGAGCAGCGGTCCGTAGGCAATTTTGCGATAGACCCGGCCCGGCTCCGACGGCTCGTAGCGGATCGTCGTCATCTCATGGAAGGCGCGCGCCGCACGCGCCGCCAGCACATGGATGGATTTCTCCGTATAGCGGTTGTCGGCGCTCAGGTCCTTCGAATCCGACCAGTTGTTCAGCACCTCGTGGTCGTCCCACTGGTAGAAGGTCGGGCAGATGGCGCTGAGCCCCAGCACGTGCCTGTCCATCATGTTGTATTTCCACTGGTCCCGATATTCGTCCAGCGTCTCGGCGACCTTGCGCTTGCCGTCGATCAGCACGACATTTTTCCACTTGCCGCCGCCGGCCAGGTCGACCTCCTCCTTCATGGCGCCGTCGGCATAGATGGTGTCGCCCGAATGCAGGAAGAAATCGGGCGTGTGCTTGCCGATCGTGGCGTAGGTTTTCATGCCGGTCTCGTCGATGCCCCAGCCCTGACCCGCGGTATCGCCCGACCAGGCGAATCTGATGTCGCGCTTGGAAGCAGGCGCGGTGCGGAAACGGCCGACGATCGGCTCCGAGACGACGTTGATGTCGGCGAGGTCGGCCGCTGTCATTCGATAAAAAATGTCCTGATCGGAGGCGAGATCGGTGAGCAGCCGCTTCACCGTGTGGTCGCTGGCCGGCGACGTGTCGAGCGGCGCGAGCCTGGTGGCGTCGGTGAAATTTTCCGTCGACGACACTTCGTACATGACGCGCGACGGGCGATCCGTGCGCGTCCACACCATGCCGCTGGTGGCATCGACATCGCCGGACTGGACGCCATAGGTGAAAGCCGGGCGCTGGTTGGCGCGCGAATAATAGGGCAGCGCCAGGCTCGAAACGCCGACCAGGCCAGCGGCGCTGGCGGAAGTGACGAAAGCGCGGCGGGTCATCGAGAGCTTGTTCATGGCTGTCTCCTGGATGGCGTTGAACGTTGCCATCAAGGTCCAGCGTCAATGTTTCAGGCGCATCTCGAAATCGTGAAGGTTTGATAACAGTGAACAGGCAAGCCGCCGGTCTCCCCCAGAGGGCAGAGATCGGCAGCATTGCCTACGGCGCCGCAATAACGGCGATTACGCCGCCTGCGGCTCCGGATCAAAGGCTGGCCGGCTGGTGTTGATCAGCAGCGAAATACACGCCGCGGCAATCGCCGTCATGCCGGCGATGAGGAAGGCCAGCTCGTAATTGCCTTGCAGTTCGCGCATGGTGCCGCCGAAAGCAGCAGCGGTCGCAGCACCGACCTGGTGGCCGGCAACGATCCAGCCGAACACGATCGGGCCGCTGCGGTCGCCGAAGGCTTCGTTGGCGAGCCTGAGCGTCGGCGGCACGGTGGCGATCCAGTCGAGGCCGTAGAGCACGGCAAAGATGATCAGGCTGGTCGCCGAGAAGCCGGAATAAGGAAGATAGATCAGCGACAGACCACGGATGCCGTAGTAGACGCCGAGCAGCTTGCGCGGATCGAAGCGATCGGTGAGCCAGCCCGACAGCGTCGTGCCGATCAGGTCGAAGATGCCCATCATCGACAGCAGGCCGGCGGCCTGCACCTCGCCAATGCCCATGTCGCCGCAGAAGGCGATCAGATGTGTGCCGACAAGCCCGTTGGTGGTGAAGCCGCAGACGAAGAAGGTGGCGAACAGGTACCAGAACACCCGCGTGCCGGCGGCGCGGCGCAGCGTCGAGAGCGTATGGGCGAGGAAATTGCCTTGCGATGCCGGCGAGGTCGGCGGCACGTCATCCGCCTCGGCGCCATAACGCACCATGCCGATCGACGCCGGCCGCTCCGGCACCAGCAGCCAGACCAGCGGCAGAAGGCAGGCGGTGGCAATGGAAATGGCTATGGCGACCGGCTTCCAGCCGCCCGACTGGGCGAGCGCGGCAAGCAGCGGCAGAAACACCAGCAGGCCGGTGGCGCTGGAGGCCGACATCAAGCCCATCACCAGGCCGCGATTGGTCTTGAACCAGCGATTGACGATGGTGGCGCCGAGCACCGTGGCGACCGCGCCTGAACCGATGCCGGAAAACACGCCCCAGGTGATCAGCAGATGCCACGGCTTGGTCATCAACAGGCTGAGCGCCGTCGAGCCCGACATCACCACCAGCGAGGCAAGCAGCGTGCGGCGCAGCCCGATCCGCTCCATCAACGCCGCCGCGAACGGCCCGGTCAGACCGTAGAGGAAGATGCCGACGGCGGCAGCCAGGGAAACGACGTCGCGCCGCCAGCCGAAGCTGTTTTCCAGCGGCAACATCATGACGGAGGGCGCGGAACGCATCCCGGCCGCGATCAGCAGGCAGAGGAAGATGACGCCAACCACGACGAAAGCGTAGCGCTGGCCAAATGGACGGGATTGAGTTATCATGTTACTGACCGGTACGTTGCAAGATGGGAGCATGTATACGTACCGATCGGTAACATTGTCAATCGAGACTCGCCATGCGAACGGACAAAAATATTGAACTGACCATCAGCGACGGACATGCACCGGCTCCTCCGAAGGCTGCCAAGAAGATCCTCGATGTGGCATACGACCTGTTCTACCGGCGAGGCATCAGGGCGATCGGCGTCGACGAGATCGTCAAGCGCGCCGGCGTCACCAAGCCGAGCCTCTACCGCAGCTTTCCTTCCAAGGACGAACTGGCCGCTTCCTACCTCAGGCAATACGATCTCGAGTTCTGGGAGCGCTTCGACGAGGCGGTGAACGCCCATCCCGGCGATCCGCGCGCGCAGATCCGCGCCTTCCTGACGCGGGTCGGCAAGCGCACGCAGCGCCCGGATTACCGCGGCTGCGGCATGACCAACGCGGCGGTGGAGTACCCCGAGCGCGGTCATCCGGCGCGCCTCGTCAGCGAGGCCAACAAGCAGGAACTGCGCCGCCGGCTGCGCGCCATGGCAGCGGCGATGGGCGCGCAAGACGCCGACACGCTGGGCGATGGGCTGCTGCTCCTGATCGAGGGTGCCTATATCAGCGGCCAGTTGTTCGGCCTCGGCGGCCCGGCGCATACGGTTGCCCGCAACGCCGACCTGCTGATCGAAGCGAGCTTGAAGAAATAGCGACAGGCGCTACGCTGGGTCCCCTGCAACGGAGACGTCCGCGATGCGCAGCCTGCTGATCCCGCTCATCCTCGCCGGCGCCTGCCAGGCGGCACATGCCGGCGACATATCGAGCGCCTACACCGAGCTCGACTGGAAGAAGGACTGCGTGACCTACGCTCAGGCGGAACAGGGCGACGGCGATTGGTCCGATCTCGCCTGTTCGGGCTATCGTGGCTATCCCGTGCTGGTCGCCTATGACGACGCCCGCGAATCGCTATTCTACGGTTTTCCGCCCGGCGGCGACATGGTGTCGGTCTGGGAGAGCTTTTCCGGCTTCAATTCGTCAGGTGCCAAGATCGAATGGCGCATCGAGACCAATGGCGACAAGGCCGTACCTTTTGCCGCCATCCATCGCCGCACGGTCAGCAATCCCGAGGATGAGAAAAAGCCGACCGAGGTGCTGCTCGTCGCCAAGGTCGGCCAGATGGATACGCGCGACGGCTGCACCGTCGGCCTTGTCCTGGCCACCGGCAACCCCGCCGCCAACGACCAGGCGCGCAAACTCGCCGATGACAAGGCCCGAACCTTCGCCTGCGGCAAGGACAGGCACACCGTCATCGGCAATGTGCCGGCTTTCGGCCGGGTGGATAATTAGGCACATCGGGGATTAGCCGCCGCGCCAGCAACTTCGTCATCCTTGGGCGGAGCGAGGTTCGTAGTCTGCGGAGCGCAAGCAGTCGGTTATTTGCTCGCCTTCGCCCGCTCGATCGCGTCGACGATCATCTTCTTGGCGTATTTGGAATCGTGCCAGCCTTCGATCTTGACCCATTTGCCGGGTTCGAGGTCCTTGTAGTGCTCGAAGAAGTGCTGCACCTGCTGGCGCGTGATGTCGGGCAGATGGGTGTATTCGGTGACGTTCTCGTAGCGCAGCGTCAATTTGGGCGACGGGACCGCGATGACCTTCTCGTCCTGGCCGGCATTGTCTTCCATGATCAGCACGCCGATCGGCCTGACATTGATGACGCAGCCCGGCACCAGCGCGCGCGTGTTGCAGATCAACACGTCGATCGGATCGCCGTCGCCCGACAGCGTGTGCGGCACGAAGCCGTAATTGCCGGGGTAGCGCATCGAGGTGTGCAGGAACCGGTCGACGAACAGCGTGCCGGCCTCCTTGTCCATCTCGTACTTGATCGGCTCGCCGCCGATCGGCACCTCGATGATGACGTTGATGTCCTCAGGCGGATTCTTTCCGATGGCTATGGCTTCAATGCGCATGGCTTGTCCCTCTCTCGATTTCCCAGATCGATACCGGGGGACGCGTCATGGTGCAATGCGGCGAATGGTGCTGAGGACGATCGGAAGGCATCGACGGAAAGGCCGGAACGTCACTGCCAGACGAAAGCGACTTTCTTCAGCGCTTTCTGCTCGAATATTTCCACGCCTTCGGCGACGTCGCGGCCACCGGCGCCAGCATAGAAGGCGATCGCGTTCTGGTTGTCCTCCAGCGCCCACACCACCATGCCCTTCAGCCCATGATCAGCCAGGCGCGCCCTGGCCGCCTTGAACAGGCGGCTGCCGAGCCCGATGCCCTGATATTCCGGGCGCAGGTACAATTCGTAGATTTCGCCCTGCTGCTTGAGTTCCCGGGCGCGATTCTTGCCGATCGTCGCATAACCGGCGATCGTGCCGCCGATCTCGACGACCAGAACGGTCGCGGCACGGCGGATCGCATTGGCCCACCAGTCGGCGCCGCGGCGGTTGATCATCGACGTCAGGGTGCGGTGCGGAATGATGCCCGAATAAGCGCCGCGCCAAGCCTGCAGGTGCACCTCGGCGATGGCGCCAGCGTCGCGCGGCTCGGCTTTTCGGATATCGATCGTCAGCGTATTCATGATTTGTTAACCATAAACCCGCATCGGCCGATTGCAAGAGTCGGCGCGGCCCGCCGCCAGCTTTCTCACACGATCATGACACCGGTGCCAGGCCGGCTGAATGCTACAGGGCCGGCTGAATGCTACAGGACGGCTCTCAGATCTCCACCAGATGATCGTCCAGCTCGTTGAAGTCGCCCGGCGTGACCGGGAAATGCTCCGCCAGCACGGCCCCCACCGTCTCGATCGCCTTGATGAAGCCTTCGGCAAGCCGGTCGTCGCCGGCATGCGCGGTCAGGTCACGCACCACTTCGTCCCAGACATGCTGGCCAACTTTGGCGTCGATACCCGAATCGGCGACCACCTCGGCGTAGCGTTCGGCGATCGAGACGAAGACCAGCACGCCGGTGCGCGCCGTGGTGCGATGGACGTTGCGGGCAAGGAACTGTTTCAGGGCGTTGTCATGCGCGGCCTGATAGCGCAGCCGCCTCGGCACCATATGGATGCGCAGCGCGGGAAAGGCCCATAACAGCAACAGCACGCAGGCCAGCGCCAGAAGTTGGGCGAGGACGAAGTGCGGCAGGCGGATAGTAAGCCACCATGCTTCGAGACCGTAGGCGACGGCGAGGCTGACGAAAAGCGTGCCAAGCGCCGCCACGAGGGCGGCCGGCAAGAAGTAGCTCCCGCTTGCATGGGCCACGACGCAATAGATTTCTCCGTCCGTCCATGCCTCGGCGGCGCGAATGGCGTCGGCGACGCGCTCATGGTCCTGGGGGGTGATCGGTCGTGTTGCCATGGTTGCCCTCACCAGCTTCCCGACGAGCCGCCGCCGCCGGAAGAACCACCGCCGCCGGAAAAGCCGCCGCCGCTCCCCGACGACCAACCACCGCCGCCCGACGACCAACCGCCGCCACCGGAGGACCAGCCGCCCCTTGACGATCGCCGGCTAGGCTCGAAGGTCATGCCGAGCCAGCGGTAGCGGCCGGGCCCGAGCTTCTGGCCGAAGATCGGCGGCAAGACCGAGACCGCGATGGCACCGAAGAAAATGATCGCCCAGATACTGATGAAGACGGCGGCGAACAGGTCGTCGGAATTGAACGGCGCCTGCTGGTTGCGCGCGCCGCGCGCTTCCAACTCCTCCGGATTGCCTTCCAGCACCATGATCATGTCGTCGACGGCCTTGCTTATGCCGCCGGAGAAATCGCCGGCGCGGAAGGCCGGCACCATGTCGTTCTCGATGATCAGCTTGGTATGCAGGTCGGTCAGCGTGCCTTCCAGCCCATAGCCGACCTCGATGCGCATCTTGCGGTCGTTCGGCGCAACCAGCAGCAGCGCACCGTTGTTCTCCTTTGCCTGGCCAAGCTTCCAGAAGCGATACAACCGGTTGGCGTAGGGCTCGATCTCCTCGCCACCGAGGCTTGGGACGGTCGCGACGACAATCTGGTCGGAGCCTTTCGCTTCGAAATCGGCCAGCTTCTGCGTCAGCGCCGCCCTGGTCGCCGCATCGATGATGCCGGCATTGTCGACGACACGGCCGGTGAGCGCGGGCAGATCCGCGGCGAAGGCGGTGAAAGGAAGAAAGAGGCAGAAAAGCAGGACAAGAAAGTTAATCTTGGCGTTTCTTCGCACCCCCCTCTGTCCTGCCGGACATCTCCCCCGCAAAGGGGCAGATTGGCAGCTCCCGCGTTGGCTCGCGCTTTTGAACGCTGGTGATTGGCGAAAGCGCAAATGAGGGCCGATCTCCCCCTTTGCGGGGGAGATGTCCGGCAGGACAGAGGGGGGTGTTTGCACGCCAGCGGTCCGTCTTTTTACGGGATTATTCCAATCCAGGCGCCGTTCACCCGCCCTGCTTCGTCCCGAAATTGACCTTCGGCACCTGCAGCTTGTCCTCGTCGACGGTGAAATTGGCGAACGGCTGGTTGCCGCGGAACCACAGGCTCGCCCAGATCACCGACGGGAAGGTCCTCAGCGTCAGATTATAGTCCCTCACTGCCTGGATGTAGTCGCGCCGGGCAACCGCGATGCGGTTCTCGGTGCCTTCGAGCTGCGCCTGCAGCGCCAGGAAGTTCTGGTTGGCCTTGAGGTCGGGATAGTTCTCGACCACCGCCAGCAGCCGCGACAGAGCGCTGGTCAGCCCCGCCTGGCTGTCCTGGAACTTCTTGAACGCCTCGGGATCATTCAGCGTTTCGGGCGTCACCGTGACCTGCGTCGCCTTGGCACGCGCCTCGACCACCGCGTCGAGCGTGTCCTTTTCATGCGAGGCATAGCCCTTGACCGTTTCGACAAGGTTGGGGATCAGGTCGGCGCGGCGCTGATACTGGTTCAGCACCTCGCTCCAAGCCGCCTTCGCGTTTTCCTCCGCCGTCGGGATGGTATTGTAGCCGCAACCGGCCAGCACTGGCAGCACGATCGCCATAATCAGGAAGGCGGGCAGCGTACGGAACGGTGACGGTGCGGCAAAGCGCTGGGCAAGCATGACGGATCCCTCAATAGAAGTTGCAAGCGAAGCATTACCACAATCGGCGCGCAAGAAAACGACCTCGAGGGGAACGGCCATTGACCCGTTTCGATCGGTTTAGGGAGCTGTAATTGATGGGGCGAACACGATAAGATCGGCATGAAACCGGACATGATCATGGCGGAGCCCAAGGACAGCGATAAAGATAACGACAAGGAATCGCGCCGCATCCTCGAGCGCATCGCGCGCGAGACCGATCCGGCCGATAGTTCGTTCGTGACGCGGACTGCCAAAGGCATGCGCGATCACGTCGCCGCGGCCGATGCCGACCGATCGGACCCGATCGAGGTCTGGGGCACGCGTCTTGGCAGGATACTCGGCTTGCTTCTGGCGCTGGGCCTGATGGTGTGGCTCGTGCTTTTCCTCACCCGGGGCAGCTAGGAATCAACAGCAATGACCGCCGAAAAACTCGACGCGCCGCAGGCGGTCATCGTCATTTCCAGTCATGTCGCACGCGGCTCGGTTGGCAACCGCGCCGCTGTCTTTGCATTGGAAACGCTGGGCTTTCCGGTCTGGGCGGTGCCGACCGTCATCCTGCCCTGGCACCCCGGCCACGGACGGGCGACACGGATTGTGCCGCCGCTCGATCAATTCAAGGCACTGATGGCCGACCTTGAGCGCGCGCCATGGCTGGGTGAAGTCGGCGCCGTGCTGTCCGGCTATCTCGGCGAGGCCGGTCAAGCCGATGCAGTCGCTTCGCTGGTCGCCGCGGTCAAGGCCAAGAACGCCGACGCCGTCTATATCTGCGATCCGGTGATGGGTGATTCGGGTGGCCTCTATGTGCCCGAGCCCACTGCTGCCGCCATGCGCGACCGGCTGATGCCGATCGCCGACATTGCCACCCCCAATCGCTACGAACTGGAATGGATGGCCGGCACGCCGCTGCCCGACCTCAAATCGGTCATCGCGGCAGCACTCCATGCCGGACCCTCGACGATGCTGGTCACCTCGGCGCCGTCGATGATTTCAGGCGGCACCGGCAATCTGCTGCTCGACGCCAACCAGGCGCTGCTTGCCGAGCACCGCTTGATCGACAAGCCGCCGAACGGCCTGGGTGACCTGACGGCCGCCGTTTATCTGGCGCGCATTCTCTCCGGCCAACCGGCGATCAAGGCGCTGCAGTCGACCACGGCTGCGGTCTACGAGATCCTGGCGCGCACCGCCAAGCGCGGCGGCGACGAATTGCAGCTCGAAACCGATGCGCAGAGCCTGTCGCACCCGATGGCGATGGTGCAGATGCGCCACCTCACGCATCCCGGGCGGGACCGCCGGGCGTGACACCGGCCGAGACCGCGCTTGTCGGCGTCGACGGCTGCAAGGCCGGCTGGATCGCTGTCCGGCGCACGCCCGGTTCGACACCCCGTAACCCCGGCATGGCACCGTCCGCGGATGTCTTCGCCAGCTTTTCCGCACTGCTTGCGGCAATTCCCGATGATGCGATTGTCGCTGTCGACATGCCGATCGGCTTGCCCGAGTTCTCGCAAAAGGGCGGACGCGGGCCGGAAGCGTTGGTGCGGCCGCTGCTTGGGACACGCCAGTCCAGCGTCTTCTCGATACCGTCCCGCGCCGCCCTGTACGCGGACATCGCCGACTTCACCACGGTGGACGCCTGGTACGCCGCGCATCGCCGGGCAAGCGACATCGCCAGGACCACGTCCGACCCGCCGCGCGGTGTCTCGATCCAGGCGTTTGGCATCTTTTCCAAGATCCGCGAACTCGATGCGCTGCTCATTGCGCGGCCCGACTTGCGCAGCCGCATCTTCGAATCGCATCCGGAGGTTGCTTTCTGTCGGCTGAACGGCGGTCAGGCCATGCAGCTGCCGAAAAAAGTCAAGGGCAGCGTCAATCCGGCCGGCATGGCGGAACGCAAGGCGCTGCTCTGCCGCCACGGCTATGAGACAGGGTTTCTCGACCAGGCGCCGCCACGCGGCGCCGCAGCGGACGATTTCCTCGACGCCGCCGCCATGATGCTGATCGCCGGCCGCATCGCCCATGGCGAGGCAAGGCCGTATCCCGACCCGCCGCTCACCGATGGCTTTGGCATACCGGTCGCTATCTGGGCCTGACGGTGCCGGCCGGAGCTGCCCCTGACGCATGGCAATTCCGGTGAGCCCCTGCAATTCCGCATTGCTCGCGACGGGCTTTTGCCGCTAGAGCCTTTTCTCGACCGCAACGAGCTGCCGCCTCCAACCCGGAAAGGCCTTAGCCGCACATGCCTCATCTCCCCGACCATCTCCTCGCTGGCTATCGCAATTTCATGAGCGGCCGCTATCTCACCGAGAGCGGGCGCTATCGCGAGCTCGCCCGCGAAGGCCAGGCACCGGAAACGATGATCGTTGCCTGTTGCGACTCCCGCGCTGCCCCCGAAGCGATCTTCGACGCCGGGCCGGGCGAACTCTTCGTTCTGCGCAATGTCGGCAATCTGGTGCCGCCCTATGCACCCGACGGCGAGTTCCACTCGACCTCGGCGGCACTGGAATTCGCCGTGCAGAGCCTAAAGGTCAAGAACATCGTCGTCATGGGCCACGGCCGTTGCGGCGGCATCCGCGCCGCGCTCGACCCCAATTCCGCGCCGCTTTCGCCCGGCGACTTCATCGGCAAATGGATGAGCCTGATCGCGCCGGCCGCCGAGACCGTCTCATCCAGCACCTTCATGACGGCGACCGAGCGCCAGACCGCGCTGGAGCGCATCTCGGTCCGCTACTCCATCGCCAATCTCAGGACCTTTCCTTGCGTCTCGATCCTCGAGGGCAAGGGTAGGCTGTCATTGCACGGCGCCTGGTTCGACATCTCGACCGGCGAACTCTGGGTGATGAACAAGGAGACCGGCGATTTCGAACGGCCGGAACTGGGATGACCGCGACGGCACGCCGGGCGAGGGATTTCCGGCCGATCGTTTTCACGGCTGCCGCGCTGCTGATGGCGGTCCCTGCCGCCCGCGCCGACGATGGGGCCATCATCGGCCGCTGGTATTCGGCGCTGCTGGTCGCCGATCGCACAGAATTGTCCGACCTGCTTGCCGACGATGTCCGCATCAAGCTCGATGACCTCGGCATCGTTCAGGGCAAGCAGGAATTCATCGCCTCGATCGACGAATGGCGAGACGCGGTTGCCGGCGCGGAGATCCGGCACCGGATCGAGAAAAGCGAAGGCGGCGTCACCACGGTGATCGCCTGCTACGACTTCCCCAATAACGACATGCTGATGCAAGAGACCTTTGCTGTGACCGGCGACCGCATCACAGCCAGTTCGCAAGCGGCAATCGCTGAAAACTGCGACAGCTACTGAGCCGGCCAGATCCTGTATTGCGAGCTTGCGGGCCGAACCCTACATCGGGAACAACTCACCCATCCTCGCCATCATCGAAAGACCGTCCATGCCCTCCACGAAAGCCGTCGACCTCGCCGCCCATCCCTTGACCACGTGGCGGGGGCCGCTCGGCCTGCCTGACTTTGACCACATCGGCGACCATGATTTCTCCCCGGTCTTCGATGCCGCACTGAAGGCGCACGAGGCCGAGATCGAGGCGATCGCCGGCAACAAGGACGTGCCAACGATCGAGAACACGCTTCAGGCCCTGGAACTCGGCGGCGAAGCGCTCGACCATGTTTCGTCGATTTTCTGGTGCCGGGCCGGCGCCCACACCAACGAGACGATCCAGGCATTGGAGCGCGACATCTCGCCGAAGATGTCCAGGCATTTCTCGGCGATCTCGATGAACGAGAGACTGTTTGCCCGCATCGACGATCTCTACCAGCGCCGCGAGGGCCTGAACCTCGACGCGGAGACGCTGCGGGTGCTGGAGAAAACCTGGAAAGGCTTCGTCCGTTCCGGCGCGAAGCTCGACGCCGACGGCAAGAAACGGCTGGCAAGGATCAATGAGGACCTGTCTTCGCTCGGCACCACTTTCGGCCAGAATGTGCTGGCCGACGAGCGAGACTGGGCGCTGTTCCTCGATGAGCCCGATCTTGCCGGCTTGCCTGAGTTCCTGAAGAGCTCGATGGCCGAAGCCGCCGAGATGCGTGGCCAGAAGGGCCGCTACGCCGTGACGCTTTCGCGCTCGATCTACGAGCCGTTTTCGACGTTTTCCGAACGTCGAGACCTGCGTGAGATAGCCTTCCGCGCCTTCACCATGCGCGGCCAGAATGGCGGCGTCACCGACAACACCGATGTTGTCCGCGATATGCTGAAGCTGCGGGCCGAAAAGGCAAAGTTGCTCGGCTACGGCTCGTTCGCGGCGCTGAAGCTGGACGACACCATGGCCAAGACGCCGAAGGCGGTGCATGAGCTGCTCGATCCGGTCTGGCAGAAGGCGCTGGAAAAGGCGGCCGCCGACCAGGGCGAATTGCAGCGGCTGGCGACGCAAGCCGGCAGCAACGAAAAATTCGCCGCCTGGGATTGGCGTTTCTACCAGGAGAAGCTGCGGGCGGAAAAGTTCGCCTTCGACGAGGCGGAGCTGAAGCCCTATCTGCAGCTCGACCGGGTCATCGACGCCTGCTTCGACGTGGCGACAAGACTGTTCGGCATCACCTTTGCGGAGAAGAAGGGCATTACCGCCTGGCACCCGGACGCGCGCGTGTTCGTGGTGAAGAATGCCGACGGCAGCGAGCGCGGCCTGTTCCTCGCCGATTATTTCGCGCGGCCGTCCAAACGCTCGGGCGCCTGGATGAGCGCGCTCAAGTCCGGGTACAAGCTTGGCCATGGCTCGAAGCCGGTGATCTACAACATCATGAACTTCGCCAAGCCGCCGGCTGGCGAGGCCGCGCTGCTGTCGGTCGACGAGGCGAAGACGCTGTTCCACGAATTCGGCCATGCGCTGCACGGCATGCTGACCGATGTCACCTGGCCGTCGATTTCCGGCACCTCGGTCAGCCGCGATTTCGTCGAACTGCCCTCGCAGCTCTACGAGCACTGGCTGACCGTGCCGGCGGTGCTGGAAAAGCACGCGCTGCATGTCAAGACCGGCGAGCCGATGCCCAAGGCGCTGCTCGACAAGATGCTGGTCGCGCGTACTTTCGGCGCCGGCTTCGCCACAGTGGAATTCACCGCCTCTGCCTTGATGGACATGGCCTATCACGCCCGGCCCGATGCACCTGAAGCGCCGCTTCGTTTCGAAGCCGAAACGCTTGCTGCGCTTGATATGCTGGATACCATCGCCATGCGCCACCGCACACCGCATTTCGGCCATGTCTTTGCCGGCGACGGCTATTCGGCCGGCTACTATTCCTACATGTGGTCGGAAGTGCTGGACGCCGACGCCTTCGCCGCCTTCGAGGAGACCGGCGATCCGTTCAACCCGGAGCTCGCCGAGCGGCTGCGCAAGAACATCTACGCCGCCGGCGGCTCGAAGGATCCGGAAGAGCTCTACACGGCGTTTCGCGGCAAGATGCCGTCGCCGGAAGCGATGATGGTCAAGCGCGGGCTGGTGTGATTGGCCGATCTCCCCCCTCGAGGGGGAGATGGCCGCAAAGCGGCCAGAGGGGGTCGGTCCGACCGGGCTCGACCTCCTGCGACAGAGCAAGGTTAGCGCTCCACGCGCAACGACCCCCTCTGTCGCCTTCGGCGACATCTCCCCCTCGAGGGGGGAGATTCCCGGCGTCACGCCTTCCAAGGATCCGCCACCCGTGGCCACACCGGCCGTGTCAGCTTGGTGTAATTCGTCACCGCCGGATTGCTGGGATACGAGCTCGGTGCCGAGACATAGATGATTTCCGCGGCGATCGGCTCGAAACCGGCATAGAAATGGTTGGTCGACTTGATCAGCAATACATCCTTGCTCAGCGGATCGACGCCGATATTGGAAAAGATATCCGGCTCGAAAGTCTGCGTGCGATTGGTGTTGAGGATGATGTC
Organism: Mesorhizobium sp. M0152; assembly: GCF_040322415.1. Taxonomy (NCBI): domain Bacteria; kingdom Pseudomonadati; phylum Pseudomonadota; class Alphaproteobacteria; order Hyphomicrobiales; family Phyllobacteriaceae; genus Mesorhizobium; species Mesorhizobium sp. M0152. Next base: position 3,239 of record NZ_JAMYTH010000008.1, on the reverse strand, counting down.
GACCTCGATGCCCTCGATGCGGACCAGCGCCGTTGGCCCTAACGTCACCCGGCTCGGTCCGAAACTCTGCCAGCCCTCCGCAACCGCCTTCAGCACCTTGACGCGGGCGTCGATCGGCTCGCCGGCCTGGGGGCCCGCCTTGCCGCCGAAGCGCAGGTCGATGACCGCGCCCTCGCCCGCCGCCAGGCAGAAGGTGACGGCGATCGGGTCCCAGATCGTCGCCACGCCGACATTGTCGAGGCCGCGCGCCAGCATCTGGCGCAGCACGATTGTGCCGTCACCTGGCACGCCGCCGCCGGGATTGTCCCATATGTCGGCGACCACCACGGGCTTGCCGGGATTTTCGGTGCGTACGACAAGCGCCCGATCGATGCCGTCGGCGGTATCAAGCATCGTCATCGCCGTCTTTTCGCGCATGGCGTAGAGCTCGCGCCCCAGCCGCTCCGCCAGCACGTCGCCCCTGGCTTTGTCGTCGTCGGTGACGACGAGGATGCGCGTGCCCATTTCGGGCACATCCGCCGCCATGAAGCCATGGATGACCGAGACCGACAGCACGCCATCCTTGCCGTGCAACGCCTTGATGCGGTCGACGAAGGAACGCATCGGCTCGCGGCTGGTCGGCAGCACCTGGATCATGCGGCAGTCGAAGGTCGAGATGACGGGCTTGATCTCGCCGCGCGCCGCGGCAAGGCCAAGCTCGACGACGTGTTCGCCACGCTCGTAGAAATCCGTATGCGGGAATTCGAGGAAGTAGGCCATGATATCGCACGCCGCCACGCGTTTCGGCGTCAGATGGCTGTGCGGATCGAATTCGCAGGCGATTACCACATCAGGTCCGACCAGCGCTCGAACGCGCTCGAGCACATCGCCCTCGCAATCGTCATAGCCTTGCGCCACCATGGCTCCGTGCAGGCCGAGAATGACGGCGTCGACGGGCAGCGCCGCCTTGAGCTGGCCGAGGATCTCGTCGCGCAGCGCCTCATAGGTCTGCCGCTGCACGAGACCGCCCGGCTCCGCCCAGGTGGCGGTGCCTTCGATGACCGTCAGGCCTTCGCTGGCCGCGCGCCGGCGCAGGGCGACCATCGGCGAGGAGCACAGCGTCGGCGTTTCCGGATGCCTGCCGGGACCGGCATAGAACGCCATCTCGAATGAGGCCCGGTCGGTCGGCACCGGCGAGAAGGTGTTGGTTTCCGTCGCCAGCGAGGCGGTGAAGATGCGCATGAAAGCTCCGTGGGTAGAGCAATTCCAGGAAAAGTGTGAAACGGTTTTCCGTCCGGAATTGCGTCAAAACAAAGAGATAGAACGGCTTCGAACGCCGAACCGTTCTATCGGCTATTTGACGGCCCCGAGCGCCAGTCCCCTGACGAGGTAGCGCTGCAGCCAGATGAACAGGATCGCCACCGGCAAGGTCGCCAGCAGCGTCGCGGCCATGACGTGGTGCCATTCGATCGTGTAGCGGCCGGCGACCAGCGAAAACACCTGGATCGGCAGCGTGTAGCTTTCCTGGCTGCGCAGCATGGTGAGCGCCACGACGAATTCGTTCCAGGCGTTGATGAAGGTGAAGATCGCGGTCACCGCGATCGCCGGCAGGCAGAGCGGCAGGAACACCTTGCGCAAGGTTAGCCAGCGGCCGGCGCCTTCCATCCAGGCCGCCTCCTCGAGATCGTGCGGGATGGTGTCGAAATAGCTCTGCAGCATCCATACGGTGAAGGCGACGTTGAAGGCCATGTAGATGAAGCCGAGCGCCGTGGTGCTCTCGACCAGGCCCCAGGCCGCCATCAGCCGGAACAGGCCGAGCACCAGCACGATCGGCGAGATCATCTGCGAAATCAGCAGGAATTGGCGAAACGCTCCGTAGCCGCCAAAGCGAAAGCGCGACATGGCGTAGGCCGCCGGGACGGAAATCAGGACGGCGCCAACGGTGGCGATCACCGAGACATAGAGCGAGTTGGCGAGCGCCTGGCCGAAACCGGTCGCCACCCACATGTCGGCGAAGTTGGCCCAGCGGAATTCGCTCGGCCACCATGTCGGCGACAGCACCTCCTGCCTTGGCTTGACCGCTGTCAGCAACATCACCGCGAAGGGGAAGATCGTCACCGCGATCAAGGGCGCCAGCAGCAGCCAGGCGATGATGGTGCGCATCAGCTTGCTTCTCATGCGCGTTGCTCCCGCATGGCCAGCCGCACATAGATCATGGTGAAGACGAGCAAAATGGCGAACATCACCAGCGACACGGCTGAGGCCTCACCGAGTTTGCCGATGCGGAAGGCCAGCTTGTAGAGATGGGTGACCAGTATGTCGGTCGAGTTGGCCGGCCCGCCCTGCGTCATCACCCAGATGATCGGGAAGGAGTTGAAGACGTAGATCGTGTTGAGCACGATGGCGATGTTGATGAACGGTTTCAGCAGCGGAAAGGTTATCTCGCGGAACTGCTGCAGCGCCGTCGCCCCTTCAAGCGCGGCCGCCTCGTAGAGATCGTCGGGGATCGACGACAGGCCGCCGAGGAAGATCGTGGTCGTGAACGGCACCGTCACCAGAATGCCGATCAGCACCTGCATGGGAAAGGCGGTCTCGGCGCTCGCCAGCCACTGGATGTTGTGGTCGATCAGGCCAAGCCCGATCAGGGCCGAGTTCAGCATGCCGCTTTCGCCGTTGAGCGCCCAGCGCCAGACCACCGCCGTCATGGTCAGCGATACCGCCCAGGGCAGCATGATGACGACGCGGGCGATGCCCCGGCCATAGAAATCGGTGTTGAGGATCACCGCCACCGGAACCGACAGCAGCATCGCGCCGCCGACCACCAGAACGGTCCACAGCCCCGTGCGCCACAGGGCAGCGACAAAGTCGGGATCGGCGGCAAGGGCGGCGAAATTGGCAAGGCCGCTGAACTCGCGCAACTGGCCGAAACGGTTGACGTCATGGGTCGAGATCTGGATCAGGTCCCATACCGGCCAGAAGATGACGACAGCCGCCAGGAACAGGCTGGGCAAGGTCAGGAGATAGGGCAAGAGACGATTTTGCATCGGCTGGCTGTACCGTTTTGCGTGGGCATCCGTGGCGCTGGCTTGCCAGCTTGGCTAATCCTGACCTGTTCTTCGCTTCGAACTCTTTCGCGGGACTTCCTCTCCCCCGTCGATCGGGGGAGAGGTGTCGAGCGCATAAAGAAGGCGTGGGGGGGGGCCCATTTCGGCAGGCGAGGGGCTACATGAGGCTGGTGGGCGTGCGAAGTACGGTGGAGG